>CAYJGE010000069.1:0-15514 GCA_964369835.1 uncultured Mailhella sp. | reverse complement strand
TCACTCCCTTTGCTGGGGGTTTGGGGGCAAAGCCCCCAAATTGGAATAACGTGAGGGTTTTCCACCTCAATAACAATTACAAATCATTAATAATTCTTAAACCTGTTTTGGGGTCGACTTTCTGAGCTTCTTTTTTGAAATCCGTTTCCCAATTATCTCCAAACTTTGTTTTGGCAAGCCATTCGGCGCTGTGCAGAACCGGTCTTTTGCAAAGCTTAGAATGTCCTTCTTCTTTCAAAATCAATAAGTTACGGTTAATACCTATTTTACAAGACGGGCAACCTACCAAGATTGGGCTTTGAGCATACATATCAGGCAATATTTTAATTAGCCTATCTTTTTTTCTCTCCCTCAGAGCATTGTAAATATCAGGTGAAGAATAAGCGCCTGTGCCTGACTCTCCGCAACAACCTTGACTGACCAAAACTTTCGCACATGTTAGTTTTTCAAGTCCTTTTGAGACTATGCTTCCACCTTTAATGGCTTTAATTCCTGCCCATTCGGGGTGACAAGAAGCATGGTAGAGGATTTCTTGATTATTTGCAGAACAAAACTGCTTATCATCGCAATTTTCCACAAGAAATTGAGTAATATCAATTTGAGGCAAAGCTTTTCCATCAATATCTTCAAGTTGGTAGCGATGCAAGGAATCTCTACAAGAACCACATGCACTTAAAAGATTATTAATATTTAATCCTTTTTCATGGGCATTTTTTATGGTTTCATTTAAATAATTAGTGTTTTTTTCTAAATTATCACGATAATTACCGTCAGAACCTGAACTTAATAGAGGATATCCACAACATAGATGATCTTTTGGAACAACAACAGCAAAACCTGAGCGAGTGAGCAGAGCAATGGTTGAAAGGGCTATTTGTCGATAAAACAATGAACCACCACAACCGGGAAAATAGAGAATGGCATCAAGTTTACCATTGTTTAGCTCTTCAACTTTTGATTGTGGTACAAAAATACCACCTTTATCAAGGTTTAACTCATTATAAACATTTGTCATGCCAAGTTCAGGCCCTTTTCCTGAAAAAAGAGGGCTTGCAATGCGATCTCTCCACATTTTTGGAACTAAACCAATAAATTTATTACCAACTTTTTGTCCTAAAGCAGCTACCTTTGCTATTTTTGGAATACGAGTTTGAGGATTTTTAGAAAGCCAATTCAGCACAGTATTTTTAATTTTATGTCCGCCTGCACCTTCTTCTTTTAAAAATGCCAACATTCCAAGGGCAACTTTGGCAGAATCTATCTTTACAGGACAAACGGAAGTACAACGCCCACAGCCTGTACAGTGTTCAACCATGTTTCTAAGTTCATTCAACAGCTTTATACTTGGTTTTCCCTTGGTAATTTGGCTATAATAAATTGCCTCAATGATTGCGCCTAAAATCATATTTTTGTTTCGAGGGTGGAATTGATAGGAACGCTCAGGATAAACCATGGGGCAATATTGTTTACATTTTCCACACCTTGTACATGTTTGAACAGTAGATAAAAGGTCAATAAAACGCTCTTTATCAGCCAAACCACTATGCCTGATATCTTCAATCAAACGGTTAAAAGAAAAGGTAAAGGGATGAACAGGCAAATCTCTTTGGGTGAGTTTACCCGGATTTAAAATCTCCCTTGGATCCACTCTGTCCTTAAATTCTTTTAAGGAATTAATTTTATCATCTTCCAAAAATGCAATTTTGGTTATTCCTATACCATGTTCACCTGAAACTGCTCCGCCCATGGCTTTAGAAGTTTCCATAACCTTTAAAATTGCATGCTCGGCATTCTCAATCATAAGAGGATCATTTGAATTAACCGGTAAGTTAACATGGCAATTACCATCGCCTGCATGCATATGACTGGCAACAATAATTCGGCTGCTATTCATATACTGAGTAATCTGATTGATTTTCTCTTTTAAATTAGGATACTTATTTGTAAGAGTATCTAAGAACAAAGTTGCCCTGATACAAAGTTCATCATCAGACATTTCAAGTTCATAGTCTGAATTTTTTGAAATTGTTGAAGCAATGTTTGAAGCAAAAGAAAATTCCTTATTAAAATCACTGTCATGCATTGGAAAACCTTGTAATCTTCCCACTTCTTGCAGGGCGAAACGATAGGCAATACCGGCACATTCCAAGTTCAACAACTCTAAAAAGCGGGCAAATTCAGGAATTTTGGGCATGGGGATAACCACATCCTCATTCATTTTAAAACCTGAAGTACGCTTTGAAATGGCAGATAATTTATGTCTGTCCTCCCAAAAATGTTCTTCTTCCTTTTTATCCTTTGCAAGTATGGCATAAATATATTCACTGTCTCCCACAAGGGCAAGAATTTCTTCCACGCAGCCATTTAATAAAACTTCATCGTCACCATCAACTTGAACAATAATAACTGAAATGGGATCGCCCTCATGCTTTGGTGATTTTCTTTTATATTCAATCGCTTGTACATATTTCACATTAAATTCTTCCAGAGCGGAAACCCTGACATAATCACCTTCTTCCCTTATTCTATCCCTAAGATGAACAATTTTATTAATCAATTCAGCCGCAGGTTTCATACTGCGCCCAAAAAATTCAAGCACCAAAACCCTTGAAAAATTTGGTTGTTTATGAAGCATAAAGACAGAATCAATAATTATACCGTCAACACCCTCTTTTTGCATGCCGGGTAAACCACCAAGAGCCTTATTGGTTACATCTTTACCAAGCCCCGGTAATCTGATTTCATCACCCCTAAGCTCAATAACACTTCTGAGTCCACCTGTATCATTATCTCGAACTTCAAAGACAGCAATTTCATTTTCTAATATTTTATGCCTTGGATGATTGATCCGATCAATACGAATAACTTCCCCTGTGGGTGTAACCATACGCCAAGAAATTAAATTATCCAAGGTGGTTCCATATTCAAAACAAAAAGGTCCTCCTGAATTTTCAGCCACGTTTCCACCAATGGTTGAAGCAGTTTTTGAAGCAGGGTCAACAGTGAAAAGAAGCCCATAGTTATTGGCATAATCTATGGCATCTTGAGTAATAACCCCTGCTTGGCAATGTATGGTTTTTTGAGCGGCGTTAACTTCAATCTTTGTCATTCTTGTCATATTAACCATTACAGTTCTTTTTCTGACAGGCACAGTTCCGCCTGTCATGCCTGAACCGCCACCTCGAGGAATAAGGGCAAACTTCATATCATTGGCCAGACGCACAAGTTTGCTGATTTGTTCAACATCGTTTGGCTCAACTACCAAAAGAGGCAAAACCATACGCAAGTCTGTTGCATCCGTGGAACTTTCCACAAGAGAGCCTGGATTTGTAACAATACATTCCTTTGGCATGAATTCTTTTAATTTAATTAAAAGCTCATCTCTAAATTTCATTTCAGCATCATAGGCACTCCAAAACATGGTAATACCCTCACCAATACTGGTGGCATAAACATGAGCAAGAGAGTTAAATTCACGCTCAAATCTGGCAGCAACACTTTGTTTAACAACATCGGCAGGAATAAATGGATTGTAAGCGACCAAAAAAAGTTCTTCAGCTATTTGAGTAGCCAAATATTGAACTGATTGTGGCCAACTTTCAAACTCATTTAAATTTATTCTTAAAATACGGTTTACTACAAAAGCCGCAGAAATTGATATATGTGGACCTTTATGAGCCATAAAATTACTCCTTATTATGATAACGCAAAAATTGCTGCATGAAATTTATATCACTATGATATTATTAAAAATTATGCGTTTAACTTATACTTTATACCAAAAATTCACAATAAATCGCATATTCAAAACCAATTTTTTGCAAATTTTTCAGCATAAACTAATTTGCCAACTTTAACCTGTCGGTTATACTATATTGCACCCATTTTTTATCTAACCATTCAAGCGGGTTAACTGCAATTCCACTAATCAAAATTCCATAGTGCACATGATCTCCGCCTGCCAAACCTGTTTTTCCTGTTGTTCCTACAGTATGACCTGTTTTTACAACATCCCCAACTTTAACAAAAATATCAGTTAGATGAGAATAAAGGGAAAACAGTCCGACACCATGATCAATAATAACTACATTTCCATGTATTCCAAGAGGTTCCGCAAAAACAACCTTTCCATTATTGGTTGCAGGAATATCAGCTTTAGCCACCGACGCATAGTCAATTCCCTGGTGCACTTGGTTATCAATTACTTTTTCTTTATAAATATAAGTACGTTTGTCACCATAATAAGCCATTACCTGTGAGCGAGGTAAAACTTGAAAAGATCCCTCCCATTGTGGTTTATTCATGGATTTTTCACCAATAATTTTAAATATTTGTAAATCTTTTTTTCTGATTTGAGTATTGGACTCAATATATTTTTCAAGCAATGTTTCTCGCTCGGGTGAAAGTTTAATAAGTTCACCTTTAATATTATTTAAAAACTTGTCGCTGACATTCATATCATCTTCTCGAAAGTTAACATTTCTGGCGTTCACTTTCAAACTGCTTTGGGTAACATTACCTGCCAAATCCTTGGCATAAATTTGAGGAGAAAAATCATTAATATTAACATTATGAGGAAAAGCAAAAAGACAAACATAAACATTTTCTTCTTGTTCATATCCGGCAAAGAAAATGTCATCAACATAAATACCTGTTTTTTGAACTTCTTCTTTTACTTCATACACAACTAAAGCTGCTCCACCTTTTTTAATGCCGGGTGTAGTTGTTCTTACTTCAATATATGGTGGTTTATTATCTAAATTAATTGTATTTTCATAAGTTGTACTATTTCCTGAACCAAAACCGGCAAATGAAGCATCATAAACTTTTACCTCTAAAGTAAACGCTCCTTCAGGTAAGTCTGCTTTTTCAAGATTAAAAGCCAAGTCAATGCTGTCCGGTTTATCATCAAAACTCTGCTCTAAAATTGTCATCCTTTTGCCACCACGTTGAACATTTATTTCAACTTTACGAATTCCGGCAGCGTCTTCCGCCATTAAAATAATTTCTTGCTTAGGTCCCAAACGATCTCCAAATTCAGGAGAAAAAGTTACTATCGGACCATTTAAGTCACGCATTAAAATATAACCGGCCAATGTGAGTAATGATAATAAAATAAACGTGATAACAGACCCCAATCTTGACGATGATCTAGCCATATTGTAAACTCCTAAAAACAAACTGATAAATTTTAAATAAATAGTATTTTTATTCTGTCAAATTTTAAAATAAACACTAAGTAAGCAATGTTTATTTAAATACGCATTGCTTTTCATTAATAAGGTAATAATTTTTATAAAACCTCCACATAATGATTATGCAGAGGTTCAATAATTTTTTTATAATTTTTTTATAAATTAATATTTTAGATTATTGTTCCATCAATTTTAGACTTATTTTGATAAAATCCGATTCAGTAATAATCCCAACCAAACTACGTCCTTTAACCACTGGTAAACAACCATATTTATATTCAAGTAAAAGCATGGCTGCATCTTTAATATCGGTATCTTCGGTTACACAAATAATATCCTTATTCATAATATCCTTAACCAAGACAGTGGAATCAATCTCCCTTTGAATATTTTCATCAATTTCGGCAAGGCGTGAGATGGTACAAGCCAATAAATCCCTGTCGGTGACAAGTCCTTCAAAATTTCCATAATCATCTGTAATAGGAGCATGACGAATTTTAGCCAAATTCATCAAATGTCGTGCATCTAACATATTATCTTCTGCTTGCAATGTAAAAACTGTATCTGTCATAAATTCTTTTACTTTATACATAATTACTCCATTATTAATTGTATTTTTTTAGAAATTCAAAACAAAACTAAGCACGAATTTTAATCCAAAAATTTATTTTTACAATAAGGTAAATTTTACAATAGGCTATTATAAAATTCATAATTATTTAAGTTATTAAATTCAATATTTGCACCTTTACAAATCAATTTTTGCATTTGTGCATCATGTATTTCATTAACTTTTGAAGCATTACTGCCTATAACCATTTTTGCTTGCCCTGCCAAAGACATTTTTGCCAAATGAGCATTACAATATGCATGGCGCCTATGGGTTGAAATTTCCAAAAAAACATTATTCAATGCAGCCAGTTTTACTGTTTCTTCGTCAATCAATCCCGGTGAAAACAAAATATTTGCCTTGGCATTACAAGCAGCAAAATTAGTTCCTATTTCAACAATTTCACTAATACTTTCCCCTTGCACCCCTATCAAACCTATTCCAAGATTTTTATAAAACAAAATACTTTGTTCCAGAAGTTGAGGAGGAATAAATGACAATTTAACTCCAAAAAATGCTTGTATATCATAATAAATACTTAAATTATGAATTTGTTTTTGAAGTTGCAAAATATTATCAACAAAGATATTTGAAGATAATTTCTCAAATTTAGTATTAAATTCTTCGCTAAAAATAGGTAGATAATCTAAGGTTTGCATTAAAGCAATAGCCTTTAACCCCATATTTTTAGCGTACAGAATAACCTTGGCAGGAGAAAGGTCTTGATTTATATTGATATGAAAATCAAACATATTTTTCTTTTATTTAAGATGTCAGAAAAAATTAATTCTGACATCTCTTATATAGTATTTTAAGTTGACATCACTAATGTCAACTTTTTGAAAGCACACTTGCTTCGGCACTTAACAGTGTAATAAAATTACACTTATGCCTACGCAGTGGTCGCCTGCTATCGCAGTCGACGATAGTAATTTCATCTGAAATTACTATATATTATTTTTTACGATTATCAATAACCCTGACAGCCTTACCCTCAGATCTGGTAATTGATTTTGGTTCAACCAAGCGAACCTTGGCACTGACTCCCAAATACTCCTTGATCGATTTTTGAATATTACTTTCAAGTTTTTGCAAGCCCTTGATTGTGTCGGCAAAATATGTTTCTGAAACTTCAATTAAAACTTCAACCGTATCCAATGAACCTTCCCTATCCACAATGATTTGATAGTGTGAAGATGTGCCCTCAGCCTCAACAATAATACTTTCAATTTGAGATGGATAAACATTAACACCACGAATTATCAGCATATCATCAGAGCGACCCACAAGTCTGTGAATACGTCTGAATGTTCTGCCACAAGAACAGGGAGTGCTGTCAATGGTTGTAATATCTCTTGTGCGATAACGTAAAAGAGGAATACCTTCCTTGGTTAAGGTGGTTATAACAAGTTCACCCTCTTCACCATAGGGTAATTGCTCACCTGTAATGGGGTTAATGGTTTCTATAAAGAAATGATCTTCTTGAATATGCATGGTGCCACGAGCCCCATGGGAACATTCCATGCCCACACCCGGACCCATTATTTCTGAAAGACCATAAATGTTATAGGCTTTAATTCCAAGCCTGTCTTCAATATCATGGCGCATTTCTTCTGTCCATGGTTCAGCCCCAAAAACACCTATTTTAATAGGTAGTTCCCGCATATCAATTCCAAGTTCCAAGGCTGCTTCGCATAAATAAAGGGCATAGGAAGGAGTACAACAAAGTCCTGTTGCTCCAAAATCTTTCATGAGCTGAACTTGTCTTTTAGTTGAACCTCCTGACATGGGAATTGCAACCGCTCCCAAACGTTCTGCCCCATAATGGGCTCCAAGTCCACCTGTAAAAAGTCCGTATCCATAGGAAATATGCAAAACGTCCTTTTGAGTAAACCCAACACTGGCATAGGAACGAGCCATACAATCGGACCAATTTTTAATATCCCTTTGGGTATAACCAACCACAGTTGCCCTACCTGTTGTTCCGCTTGAAGCATGTAAACGAACAATATTTTCTTTAGGAACAGCAAAAAGACCATAAGGATAGTTATTTCTCATGTCTTGCTTTTCAGTAAAAGGAAGATATTTTATATCATTTAAACTTTTTATATCAGCAGGTTTTAATCCAAGTTCATCAAATTTTCTTTGATAAAAAGGAACATTGGCATAAATTCTTTCGCAAAGATTTTTTAAACGCATTAATTGCAAAGATTCCAATTCTTCACGAGGTAAAGTTTCTAATTCATTTTGAAACATCATAATTAAAAATTCTCCTACTTTAAAAAGCATTATAATAATTCCCAAAGGAATTGATATTGATAAGAATAAATTGCCTTATTTTACCTATTAGGTCAAGCCAAAGAAAGACAAATTTTAAAATATTGTAAAATAATATTTCAGCAAACAAGAAAATTTTAAATTTAAATTTCTTATTTGCCCTTTTTATGAATTTGAGGTAAAATTAATAATCAAATTTAATCATAAACACTTTTTAATAAATACATTCACAATGTTCGGAGTTTTTTAATGAATAAAAAGTATTCAACAATTTCAAGCGTAGACAAAGCTAAGCTCATTCACACTTGGCTAGAAGAACATAAGGCCAGAAATATCACGGCCTTAAACATTAAAACTGCTGTGACAGATATTGTAATCATTGCCTCTGCCAGCTCTTCACGACATGCCAAAAGCTTGGCTGATAATATCAATTTACATGCAAAAAAAGAAAATTTTGAGCTTTTATCCATTGAAGGGCATCAGTCCGGAACTTGGGTTTTGGTTGATCTGAATGATGTGGTTGTACATATTTTTTTGGAAGACAACAGAGAACAATATCAGCTTGAAAGCCTATGGCATGAAGCAGAAAGTTTAATTTTAGATTCAAGGGTAAAAAAAGATTAATCTAACTAAATTTAAGGAAATAAAATGAATTATACAACCTTATTACTTATTTTAGATGGTTATGGACTTGGTCCTGACAATGATTATAATGCGGCTACCCTTGCAAATACTCCCACTTTGGATAGACTTTTTAATCAACCCATAATGGCAAAACTTGAAGCAAGCGGAGAATTTGTCGGATTACCAAGTGGATTTATTGGCAATTCGGAAGTCGGTCATTTAAATATCGGAGCCGGTCGAATTGTTTTACAAGATATGAAAGCAATTGATGCTGCCATTGAAAACAGAGATTTTTTTAAAAACCCTGCCTTGGTAGATCTTGTAAAAAAAATCAAATCCACAAACGGACGTTTGCATTTAATGGGACTTTTATCAAATGGGGGTGTGCATAGTCATATCAATCATATCATTGCTTTACTCGAATTTGCCCATGAACAAAATATCCCCACTTATCTCCATGCGTTTTTAGATGGACGAGATACAGCCCCAACCTCCGGAATTGACTTTATTAAACAAATTTTACCTGAACTTGAAAAAAATAATGCCAAACTGGCCAGTGTAAGTGGCAGATATTATGCCATGGATAGGGATAAACGATGGGATAGGGTTGAAAAAGCTTGGCAAACTTTGGTGCTGGGACAATCCAATAATGGGGAAATTTGTTCAGACGTAATTAAAATGCTTGAAAAAAATTATGAGCAAGGTTTGGGCGATGAATTTATTCTTCCCACACTGCTTTTAGATGAAAATGAAGCCTGTGTAAAAGACAATGACGGAATATTTTTCTTCAATTTTAGAGCAGACAGAGCCAGAGAACTGGTACATGCTTTTGTTGATGAAGATTTTTCTAATTTTGAAAGGCAAAAAACACCTATTTTAAGTGGGATTGCCGGCATGACCTTATATGAACAACATTTGCCACTAAGTGTTGCTTTCTCCAAGAACACTGTTAAAGATAATCTTGGACAAATAGTTTCAGAAAGAAATTATCATCAACTAAGAATAGCTGAAACAGAAAAATATGCCCATGTGACCTATTTTTTTAGTGGGGGAATTGAAGATGCCTTTGATTTGGAAGAGCGAATTTTAGTTGCCTCTCCAAAAGATGTGGCAACCTATGATTTAAAGCCTGAAATGAGTGCAAATGAAGTTACAGAAAAATTGATTGCAGCCATAAAAAGTGAAAAATATCAATTTATTGTTTGTAATTTAGCTAATCCTGACATGGTCGGACACACAGGTATATTAGACGCAGCCATAAGAGCCTGTGAAGTGGTTGATAAATGTGTTGAACAAATTGAGAAAGCTATTTTTGAAATAAATGGCTATCTTTGTGTAACAGCCGACCATGGAAATGTAGAGGTAATGACCAGCGAAAATGGAGAGCCACAAACAGCTCACACCATGAATTTAACTCCATTCATAATTGAAAATAAAAATGGATTTATTCCCCTAAAAGCAAAAGGTAAGCTTGCTGATATTGCCCCTACCCTGCTAAACCTCTGGAAAGAAGAAGTTCCTTCCTTGATGACAGGAGAAAATCTTTTAAACATATAAGGATATAAAAATGAGCAAACAGTTTAATCCTGTAGCACCATCAGGAATGGAAATAATGTTTTATTATACTTGTCCAAACTGTAAAGAAACCATTGAACTTGCTTCCCCCGTTCAACCTGCCATGGTTCAATGCTTTTTTTGCTATGAAGTATTTCCAATCCTACCCGTTGACGAACGCAGTATACAATATATCAAATTAATGCTTGGAAATGGACTTTCAGCAGTTGATTTGGACTATTATTAATTTTTTAAGAAGCACATGTTTGGATAATTTTTCTTGAGGCAGGGCTAATGCATCTTAATTAAAATAGTAATTCAGCCATACAAGATATTGATATATCACTATTTTCACATTAAAACTTTTATATTTTCCCTATAAAATATGTTTTTTAAGGAAAGGGGGAAGCGATTACTTACATTTGAAGGGGAAAAACTCGCCCAGCCGTCAGGCGTCGTGGAATGTTTCAAAAAAACGTGGTTTTCCCCCTCAAACCGGAATCACCCAGCTTCCTTAGCTTTTCAATTTTAATATTTTTTCTTCGATCTCGCTTAATTCTTCAATTTGCTGTTCAGCCAATTGTTTTACATCATGTAATTCTTTAAGCAATTCTGCGGCTTTTTGTCCGTTTTGATAAGTTTCGGGCAATGAAATCAGACTTTCAAGCTCTGCTTGTTTGGCAAAGCTTTTTTCCATTTCCTTTTCAAGCTTGTCATAGGCTGTTTGCAGTGGTTTTAATTGCTTTGAAATAAGATTTCTTTGTTCGGCCTGTTCTCTTTTTAATTGCTTTACATCGTCACGGGAAAGATTTTGAATAATATTTTGATTTTGTAAATTATCATCATTTTTAGCTTTAGCAACGATAATTTTGTCATTTTTTTCTTTTTTACGGGCTTGATCATACTCTTCAAAACCACTTTCATAAATCACAAAGCCCTTGGAAGTTACTTCCCAAACTTCATCAACAACGGTGGACAATAAATGCCTGTCGTGGGCAACAACCAAGATTGTTCCATCATAGTTTTCAAGCGCCTCTGTCAAAGATTCACGACTTTCCAAATCCAAATGGTTGGTTGGCTCGTCAAGAATTAAAAAATTACACCTTGCCAAAAAAAGTAGGGACAAAGCAAGACGACTACGTTCTCCACCCGACAATGCCCCAACTTGTCTTTCAAAATAATTTTGTCCAAGTAAAAACAATCCAAGCACGCTCATCAACTCTTCTTCTGTGGTCTTAGGGTCGGATAAGCGACGCAACTCACCCAAAACAGAACCTGTCAAATTAAATGTCTCTGCCTGTTGTTGACTAAAATATCCAAGCTTGGTTAATGAACTCATTTGAATATTTCCGCCGGTTTTAGCGATTTTACCGGCTAAAATTTTTAATAAGGTAGACTTTCCGCAACCGTTTGGCCCCACAAGTCCTATGCGTTGCCCCCTAAACAGGGTAAAACTAAGCTTGTCCCAAAGTCTGACTTGGTCTGAAAATTGAAAATCCAAATCCGCCACAGAAATAATTACTTTTTCACTTCTGGCAGCACTTGGCCATTTGAAAGATAATTCCTTTCTTTTGACTTCAGGTTTATATTGCTCCAATTCTTTTTCAAGCTTTTTGGCCTGCTTTTGACGTGATGAAGCTTGCCTTGCCTTGCTTGCCTTTGCTTTAAATCTCCGAATAAAATCCATTTTATGGTCAATGGCTTCCGATATTTTTTTAGCTTCCCTTTCTTTTTGTTCCTCAATTTCCTCTTGCATCTCTAAAAATTGAGAAAATGAAGCTTTTTTAAATATTGGTTTGGAAGTTCCCAAATATAAAATATGTGTACTGATATTATCCATAAAAACCCTATCATGGGCTACAAATACCAATACACCTTGATAGGACTGTAAAAATTCCTCAAGCCATTCAACAGCTTCCAAATCCAAATGGTTGGTGGGTTCGTCAAGTAAAAGCACATCTGCCCCTGCCACCAATACTCTGGCAAGCTTTGCCCTTTCACGCCAACCACCTGATAATTTTCTTAAACTCAAATTCCATTTGTCTTGACTAAAACCCAAACCTGTTAAAATACTTTGAGCCTTTTGTTCGGGATTATAACCGAAATGGGCTTCAATTTCATGCTGTTTTTGCATTAATGAATTTAATTTAGCATCATCATTATTTTTTTGAGCCAAATCCCACTCTTGCCAAAACTCACTCCAATCAGGCAAAGCAGACTTTACCCAAGTAAGCAAATTAATATCTAAATCAGATTCCGCAATAATTTGCTCCACATAACCCAGACGGCAATTTTTAGGAATAATAACCCGTCCATAATCCGGCGGTGAAACATTGGCCATTATTTGAATTAATGTGGATTTACCGCAACCATTTGGCCCGCAAATACATAGACGCATGCCGTCCACAATGTCCAAAGAAAAATCTGTTAAAATATTACGTGCACCATAGGCTTTTGAAATATTTTGTAAGGTAATATTCATATTGCAAAATTCCAATGTAATAAGAAAGTTTATTATTCAAAACCATTTTCCAAATCATTTTCCGGATTATTTCCCAAATCATTTTCCATGGTATCGTCAGTTAAATCTTCCAAATTTTCCGGTTTCAAACGCTTTTGTCTGGCTGCAAACTGCTTTCTTTCCCTTGTGCCTAAATTTAAATTTTTATCCCAATCGGCACTTCTTTCTTGATGTTTTGTAAATACCAAGAAACAAGTATGGGCACACATCCTGTCAGCAGGTCTTAGCCTATCAGGCACAGCTTTCCAAGGACGAACTAAAATTTCAAGCACCTCTGTTTGCTCAAAGGGTAATTTTTCAAGGGCAAGCAAAAGGGTTGAAACTTGATCTACACAGGGAAGTAAAAAAGCAATGGGAGCACCCGGAACAAGAGCTTCAAGAGCATTTTCCAAATAATCCCAAGGTGTTCTGACATCTAAAAATAAAGCATCAGCCTTTTTACCATTTAAAATTTGTTCATCGTCTAATCCAAAACCGTCTTTTATATCCCTTAGATGAAAGGATACATTTTCACCTACTCCAGCCCATGCCACATTTTTTTTTGCCAATTTGTGAAACTCTTCTCTGGCTTCAAAAGAGTGAATACGCCCTTTTTCTCCGGCAAACCAAGATAAAGCAATAGTAAAACCACCGGAACCACTTCCTGCTTCCAAAATTGTTCGCCCATTGCCAACCCCAAGTTTCATGCAAATCAAACCCATATCCTTGGGATACATAATTTGAGTTTGACGCTTAATTCCCATAATTAAATCATATAATTGAGGGCGTTCTATTCTAAAAGGAATATTTAATGAACTTCTGACTTCTGAACCATAATCTTGCTTCACCATGTCAGACATGGTGACAATACCATATTGAGTATGCCAGTCTTCTTTTTCAATAATCCTATGCATTTTTCTTTTACCATTTACTGAAACAATACAAACCAAATCACCATATTGAAGCATATATTCACCCTTATTTATAATTTTATTTTTATAGTTAATTTTTACAAATTTTAGTTTATTAACATTAAGTTATTTTAATTGAAGAAAGAGAAACCCATTTTTTAGGCAAAAATAAGTTTCTCCTCAAATATCCCTTTTCTGACAATCAACACAAGGGGAAATATACCATATTAAATCAAAAAAATCATGATTTAACATTTGGCTAAGCTATATAATTTTATATACTAAAACAATCTTTCAAAAATATATGAATAAGTTTTTCTGATATGCAAAGCTATTTTTAAATTCATACTTTTAAACTTGTCTTCTTTTGTGTCAAGAAGAGATAAAAGATGATGGCTTATGGGAGTAAAATCATCATTGTTACCAATGGTTAATAATTCAATATATTGATTAATTCTAGTTATTTGCATTCCTATTTTTTTCTTACCATATTTTTTTGGCAATTCGGTATTCAAAAAATTTTGAAAAATAATATCATGTTGTTCAGGAAAAGAACGACACAAAGCCATATTCCAAAGAGCTGTATATAAGCCTTTTATTTCATTAACCATATTTTTTCTTTGGATAAAGTGAAATGCACTTATTTCAAGCATTTCGATTTCTTCTTTGCAATCAAAAGCATCTAACAAGCCTGAAAAATTGTATATAACATCTTGCTGTAATTCTTTGGAATACTCTAATGATAAGTTTGAAATATACATAATATTCACCTTACAAGCTTTTTTAAAATATTAAAATATATTGTCTCATCTTTTCTGCCACATTATTCACACTAAGTATCTAAGTTTACATATTTTTTAGCTACATGCAAATAATTTTTATTCAATACAATAATAATTTTTAAACAGGAATGTATTTCTTTCTAATAAATGTATAAAAAAATATACTATTTTTTTATTTTTATTGCAAGCTCTTAATTTTTAATTTTAAAACAGAGTATAACACTCTGAATTATCAATCATTTTAAACCCATAACCTGAGCAATTTCAAGTGAAGCCAGTTTTGGATCTTTGGCAGAACATATGGCGGAAACAACAGCTAAACTATCAATACCTGCTTCAACAATTTGCTTGGCATTATCTTTATTTATTCCACCAATGGTCATAAGCGGTTTTTTATAGCTGACTGTATCCAAAAATTGCCTTACTTTCTTCATTCCTTCAATACCCCAAGCAGGAGCAGTATCTTTTTTTGTATTTGTCAAAAAAACAGGACTTACAGCAAGATATTGAACATCTGCATCATGAGATTTTTCTAAAATTTCCATGCTTGGCACAGTTAAGCCAATGATTTTTTTCGATCCCAATAATTTTCTGGCATCTTCAACAGGCATATCACTTTGTCCTATATGCACGCCTGCCGCATCAGAAGCCAAAGCAATATCAATTCGGTCATTTATAATAATAGGGATATTTTGACTTTGAATTTCACGAACCAATAATTTTGCCAATGCCAAAAAATCTCTGGTATTACCTGTTTTTTCCCGAATTTGAACAGCATTTACACCGCCTGCCACAGCTTGCCTGACCACATCTAAAATTGGTCTGCCAAGACAAAGATCTTGATCTGTCACCAAATAAAGCCCAAAATTACTAAATTCTGACCAATTTTTCATATCTACCTCATTTATTAAATTCATTCATATTTTGAACTAATCCGTAAAGAAACATTAATTTTATTTTAAAACTAATATTACAGTACATTATAAAGTTATACTATTAATTAAAAAATAATATTTTTAGTGATTAAAAATGTTTTTTCAGGAAGGGGAGGGTTTGGGAGG
>CAYJGE010000068.1:0-15645 GCA_964369835.1 uncultured Mailhella sp. | reverse complement strand
TCAAAAAAAACGTGGTTTTCCCCCTCAAGAAAAATTAGATGCGTTGCCCCTGCCTTTGCCGGGGGTTTGGGGTCAAAGCCCCTAAATTAGAATAACGTGGTATCAGAACTTTATTGGGCAATTTGATCTTGCCATTCACCGCCTTGGAACCAGTAATCACTTCTTTCCTTAAGCCAACCAAAGCCATGCATTTGTCTAATCCAAGTATCAAACACATTTAATGTATTGAACTCATTTTTTCTGACAGCAAAACTGATTGGTTCACTATAGGTTGTAATCTCAAAAGTTTTTTTCACTTTATCGGAATTTTTAAGGGCAATATGAGTTGGTAAAGGTTTTGCAGAAATAAAAGCATGGGCTCTGCCGCTAAGAACTTCTTCAACAGCAGGTGCTTCTTCATTAAAAAAGCGATGTTGAGCCTTTGGCAATTGAGCTTTGGCAAGAGCGGCGGCAGTTGAACCTGTGCGTAGGGCAATGATCACATTTTCATTATTAAGATCTTCAAACTTATTTATATTTGCACCTTTTTCTATATTAACAACGGCATCCATTACCACATAATCATAAGGAACAGTAAAATTTACAGTTAAAGCACGCTGAGTTGTTGCTCCCATGCCACCAATAATTACATCAAATTTTCCTGCCAAAAGAGCCGGAATAATTCCGTCCCAATTGGTTGGAATTAATTGTAATTCCACGCCCAAATCGGCTGCCAGTCTTTTTGCCACGTCAATTTCAAAGCCTATGTATTCACCCTCTTTATTTTGCATTGCCCAAGGAACAAAGGAAGAAAAACCAACACGCAAGACTCCACGCTCAATTATTTTGTCAATGGTTTCTTGTTTTTCTTCGGCTTTTAATTCATTGACACTGCAAACTAAACTTAGAATTAGGCATAGTATTGCCAAAAAACTGAATTTACCCTTAAATACATTCATAACATAAACTCCCAAGTTAAAAGGTTAAAATCAAAACACTTAAATTAATATAATATTTCAAAAAAAAACTTCTGCCAAAATATTTGACAGAAGTTTATATTCTATTTCTTATCACCCTTATGATTATGCCATTCATCTTGATAAAGCTTATAGGTTACAGAATCAGCCAAGGCTTGCCAGCTTGCTTCAATAATATCATGTGAAACTCCCACTGTAACCCATGAACGATGTTGATCCGATGATTCAATCAAAACCCGTACAACTGAAGCTGTTCCGCCATTATCTTCAAGATTATCTTTATCCTTTGATTTTTGCACAGTTAAAACTCTAACCTTAAAATCAAGCAAAACCATTTCTTTAATTTTAGGATAAAAAGGACTTAATGCCTTTCTGAGGGCATTGTCAATGGCATTGACCGGCCCTTGCCCTGTGGCGGCTGTGTGTTCTGTTGCACCCTCAACGTCAATGGCAACCGTGGCTTCCGCCATGGCTGCTTCATTGCAATTTTTTGTTTCAAGTACCCTTAAATGTTTGAGATTAAAAAATTCTCTCACACCACGTCTTGCAAGTTTACGAAGAAGCAAAAGCTCCATACTGGCTTCGGCAGCAGCATAATCATAGCCAAGACTTGCCTTGGTTTTTAACTCATGGAAAAGCCCCTTGACAACAGGTTCGTCCTTGTCAAGATGAAAACCAAAACGGCTGGCCAAAGAAACAATATTACTTCTGCCTGCAAGTTCGGTAATAAGAACTCTTTGACTATTGCCAACAAGTTCAGGCACAATATGCTCATAAAGGGAAGCGTCCTTATTGATGGCACTGACATGAATTCCACCTTTATGGGCAAAAGCAGATTTTCCAACAAAAGCTTGTCTGGCAAAAGGTTTCATATTGATAACTTCATACATATATGCAGAAACAGATGATAAATGGGAAAGTTGCCCTTCCGGCAAACATTTTTTACCAAGTTTAAGCTCAATAATTGGAATTATCGAACATAAATTGGCATTTCCGCATCTCTCCCCCACACCATTCATGGTTCCTTGAACATGCATAACGCCTGCTTCCACTGCCGCAATGGAATTGGCAACAGCAAGTTCACAATCGTTATGAGTATGAATTCCAAATTTGGCATTTGGCAATTCTTTTTTTAAATTTGTAACAATTTCAAAAACTTCAGATGATAAAGTTCCGCCATTGGAATCGCAAAGCACCAAGGTATCCGCTCCGGCATTTAAGGCAGATTTTAAAACAGCCAAGCTGTATTCTGAATTTGCCTTATATCCATCAAAGAAATGTTCGGCATCGAAAAAAACAGTTGGTGCAGCTTTTTTCAAAAAAGAAATGGAATCTGATATGATTTCCAAATTGCGATCGGGTGAAACTTTAATAGCGTCCTTGGCATGCTTTTCACTGGATTTTCCAAAAATTGTCAAAACAGGAACATTGCAAGCCACAAGGGCCTTCATATTTGGATCGTTTTCAACCTTATAGCCCGCATGATGCGTGGAACCAAAAGCTGAAATTAATGAATTTTTTAAAGAATAGGATTTTATTTCTTGAAAAAATTCATCATCAACGGGATTGGCTCCAGGCCAACCACCTTCAATGCAAGTTATTCCAAATTCATCTAATTTTAAGGCTATCTTAATTTTATCGGGCGTACTAAGCTGAACATCTTCACTTTGAGCCCCGTCCCGCAATGTTGTATCATATATATAAAAATCCATTATTTCTCCGCACTTAATAACAATTAGTTAATGTTTTTTGTGTCGATTACTTACTGTTATCATCAAGTTCAAAGGTGGTGTGTAGGGTTTTTACAGCTTTTTCCAAATCATCTTCTTCAATTAAGCAAGATATTTTAATTTCAGAGGTACTAATCATTCCTATATTAATTCCTGCTTCGGAAAGGGCAGTAAAAGCACGGGCAGCTACTCCGCAGTGATTTCTCATGCCAACGCCAATAACAGAAACCTTGGCAACTTTTTCATCACACTCAATGCCATCGCCACCAATTTCAGCACAAACCTTTTCAGTTACAGCCAAAGCCTTTTTAAAATCACGATGGGAAACTGTATAGGTCATATCGGTGTAACCGTCACGACTGGCCTTTTGAATAATCATATCCACCAAAATTTCATTTTCGGCAAGGGGAACAAATAGGGCAGCAGAAATGCCGGGTTTATCGGCAACGCCAAGCAATGTAATTCGCACTTGATCTTTGTCAAAGGCAATACCAGAGACAAGATATAATTCCATCATGTTGTCTTCCTCCTCATGGGTGACTAAGGTTCCCGGTTTATCGGAAAAGGTTGAACGCACCCAAACCGGTACATTAAATTTTTTGGCAAACTCCACAGAACGTATTTGTAAAACCTTTGCTCCCATGGAAGCCATTTCAAGCATTTCTTCATAGTAAATTTTAGGAATATGTCTTGCTTTTGGCACCATGCGAGGGTCTGTAGTATAAACGCCGTCCACATCTGTATAAATATGACAATCACAAGAACCGAGAGCCGCCGCAATGGCAACGGCTGAAGTATCTGAACCGCCCCTGCCAAGGGTGGTTATGCGTCCGTTTTCGGTAACTCCCTGAAACCCTGCCATCACAATCACATCATGATTTTCAAGTTCCTTTTTAAAATGGGCAGCATCTATGGAAATAATTCTGGCCATTGAATGAGAATCATCTGTTATGATTGGGACCTGATGCCCTAAAATTGAACGTGCCTTTACCCCTGCATCACTTAAAAGCATAGTGAAAAGAGCAATGGATTCTTGTTCGCCGGTGGAAAGAAGCACATCATATTCAGCCAAATTGGGTTCATCTGACCATTGATAAGCCATCTCAACCAATTTATTTGTTTGCCCATGTCTGGCAGATAAGACAACCACTACTTTATAGTTTTCCGCCACGGCAGCCATGACTTTTGTCCGTACTTTTTTCATGCATTCAAGATCTGCAACCGAAGTTCCACCAAATTTTTGTACCAGTATGTTCATGTCCATTCCTATTACAAAGTTATTTATTAAGTATAAACAATTTAAAATTATCTAAAAATTCTTTCATTATATCAGAAGATGTAAATAAATTAATTCGTCTTTTTTTTTCGCATGAGTTTTCAAATTTGTCCAGTTTTTCCGCCCTATTTTTTTCAATATTTTTTTCAATATTTAAATCAGGCTCAATTTCCTTTTCCAAAAAACATTCCATACTGATAAAAATACTGTCCTTCTCAATTTGGTCAGGCCTTAATCTCTTTGCCCATTCAATAATTAAAATATTTTCTTTGGGTAAATCTAAAAGTTCATAAGGTAGGGAACAATTGTCAGGTAAACGATATAGATCTGCATGATAAATTTCCGGAATTGTAGGATATTCATTACAAATTGTAAAACTTGGACTGGAAATTTCAGCTTCTTCACTGCCTTTAAAAGCTCTGACCAAGGCGGAAATAAATGTTGTTTTACCTGCACCAAGTTCACCGTCAAAATAAAGAACTTTTGGATAATTTTTAGAATTATCATAGCAAAATTCAATGTATTCACCAAGAAAATTAGCAAAATTTAAAGTTTCTTCCACATTTACAAAAATTTTTTTCATTAAATACCTACATATTTTTGAGCTAAAATTTTAGCTTTTTGACGATCGGGTTTATTGGAATCTGTCATGGGTAATTTTGGAATGGTGATTTGGAGTTTGGGAATATGGTATTTTGGTAAATCCACACACCTTTCTTTCCAATCAGGCAAAAATATTTCAGTCAATAAAACCACTTGTTCACCAAGTTCAGCATGAGAAACAGATGACACCAAAAAGGGAATGGGAATGGACTTTGAAAGAATTTGTTCAATTTCTTCAATTTGAATTTTAATTCCGCCACTATTGATTATATTATCAACTCTACCCAAAATTTTAAAAGTTCCCTCTTCTGAAATTTCAGCCCTATCATTGGTAAAAATTATTTGATCACAAATGGAGGGTGCTTTTATTAAAATTCTTTCATCATGATCAAGACTAATTTCTATTCCCTCCAAAGGAGTAAAATAAAAGCTTTTATCACTTCCATTTACTTTTCTTAAAGCAATATGGGAAAGTGTTTCTGTCATTCCATAGCCATGCCATACATAATTTGGAAAATGTTCCAAACCCTTTTCAAGGTCGGGCATGATTGCCATTCCGCCAAGCAGTAAATGTTTTATAGCATATAAACGTTTTTTTTCAATATCATTCTTGATACTGACAGCAACTTGTTGGGGCGTCATGGACACAAAATCAAAGGCAAAGCCAATATCTTTCAGAGGATTTAATGAGGGGGGAGACAAATAAAGATCAAGCCCTGCCACCAAGGCCCGAACCACAAGCATTTTAGAGCCGATAAATTGAAGAGGCATACAAAGCAAAACACTTGAATTTTTCCCCAAACCAAGAAAAGAACACGTTCTTTTGGCACTTTGCATCATTTTTATTTTATTGGCTTTAATTATTTTGGGCAAACCTGTTGAACCTGAAGTTTTTACTTCAATATCAGGGCTTTCATCAAACCAAATTTTTAAAAAATCATATAGTTCAAGAAAATTTTTATTTTGCTGTCTTTTTAAAATATCTTGTTTAAATATATCAAGTTCATCTTTTAAATATTTTTTTCCCTCAAAACAAAAAACTTGTTTAGCATAATCAAATATATAGTTATTTTCATCACCCATTTTAAGCATATTTTTTTTAAAGTAGTGGCATGGCAAAGGATAAAATAATGTGAAAAAAGCCTATTCCGATGGAGGTAATTTTCAATTGCTTATCAAGTACAGCATGGCTATAGGAAGTATAAACTTTATAGGCGCTTATCATTATAGGAAGAGCAAAAAACAATAAAAACAAGGACATAAAACCAAACATCATACCAAGATAACCAAGCCAAAGTAAAAGCCCACCAAAAACCAAGACCAAATGATATTGCCTGGCCGAAACATCGCCAAGCTGTAAGGCCATGGTAATTTTTCCATGCTTTTCATCACTTTTCATATCTCTGATATTGTTAATATTTAAAACTGCGGTGGACAAAAGACCAACAGCAACAGCCGGAAAAAATGGGGCATAAAAAAGTTCGGATCCATAAAGATAATAGGAACCTAAAATCGTAACCGGCCCAAAAAAGATAAAAACATAGAAATCACCCCTTGCCCTATATCCATAGGGATTTTTCCCCATGGTATATTTTAAAGCCGCAACCACACAAGCAAGAGCCAAAAATGAAAAAATAAGCCAAGAAGTTAAATTTGTGCCAAAACTACATATTAATAAAAAAAATACAAAAATAACAATGAGACAAATATTTATTTTAATGGCAAAAAGCATTTCTTTGGCTGAAATATAGCCACTTGAAACCATACGCTTTGGCCCTACCCTATCCTCTCCGTCAAGCCCTTTGTCCGCATCTCCGTAATCATTTGCCAAATTTGATAAAATTTGAATTAATAAACCACAAATCAAGCTTAAAAAACAAATTAATGCCGAAAATTCATTGGCAAGCAAAGCAAAGCTTGCACCCAATAAAATACCTGAGAGAGCCAAGGGCAAAGTTCTGAGCCGCATGGCCAAGATCCAAGCATTAAACTTTGTGTTCACAAATTGCTGCTGCAATAAGGGTTCTTCCTTACTTATTTTTTCTTCAAATTCTTCTAATTTCATGGCTTATATATGTTAAAGTTTTATCAAAATAGATTTTTGGTTTTCTTCAGCAGTATTTGGATTAACTTTCTTGAGGGGGAAATCCTATTTTATCAAAATAAGGTTTTCCTCCTCAACCCAAAATCACATGCATCAATAGCTTTCAGCTCTTAATTTTTTTATTCGCTTAATGGAAAATTTTGTCATTTTAGCAATTTCTTCATCGCTTAAAAAGCTTAATAAGTTTTTAACTATTTCTATTTTACCTTTTTCCATGCCTTTTTCCATGCCTTTTTCCATGCCTTTTTGAAAGCCTTCATCTATCTTCTCTTGAAAATGTAGTGCATAATTCATATATTTTTTCTCCATTGATTTACTGCGCAAAATATTTTTTACAATTTTTGAAAACATTTTTATTATGGGGTCATCTACCTCAAACCCTTTCAAAAAAGCTAAAAAATTTCGTCTGGCAATATTTTCCTCTTTAGCATAGTCTTTTATATTAAAAAAATAAATTTGCCGTCCATCATTTAATTCAATGTCTTTATCTTCCATACATGTATTTTTAAATCTATAACATGGAAGACCTTTTTTAAAGGGATCAAAGGTACAAATAAAAATAACAACGCTGTCCATCAACTCCCTATACTTTTTACCTTTACCCAACATATCAAAATCTATGGCAGACTGATAAAATCGACAACGTTTTGATAAATCTGATTCATTTCCAATCTGCATTTCAACATCATAAACAGTATTACAACCTTTAACATAAATATCAAAACGTACATTTTTTATGTCTTTAAAACTACTTACCAGCTTTTGATAGTTTACATATTCAATTTTTTCTATTTCAACGCATAGTAAAATTTCAAGAACTTGTTTACAAATTTTACTGTTTCTCATAAACATAGAAAACACAAAATCATTCGTAATATTTTGCTCATGTAATGGTTTAAGTTGAACCGGATTTTTTATTTTATTATTTTTAGACAATTTTCATCCTTTCTAAAAATTTTTTTTATGAACAAAAACTATATTTTGTGTTTATTCAATTTTTTCATATTCCTTAGTTATATTTTACTTAATTTACAAATCATTATTCTGTTTTTCAGTATCGACTATAAAATTATAAATTGATTTTATTTAAAATGCAAATATAAAATAAACCATTAATAAGCTAAAACTTTTATATAAAATTTCGCCTTTAGTTAAATGCCAAAAAAAAAGCCCCATAAGGGACTTTCTTTTATATATACAAATTTTATAATTATTCTTCGTCTGTTTTACTTTTGTCTTTGGAAATGACATTAAAAATGGAATAATCATTTTTATAAACAACAGATACACCTTCAGGAAGCATTAAGCTTGAAGCACGAAGCCCTGTATTTATATCATAATCAGAAATATCCACATCAACAATTCTTGGCATTTTTTCAGGTTTAGCCAAAAGTGTAACTTCTTCACGATAAATTTCAAGCTTACCACCGGCTTTTACACCTTTAGAAGTTCCCACAAAATTCAAACGGACATTAATTTTAATATCTTTATTTAAATCAACACCATAAAAATCGATATGTGTAAAACTATTTTTCACAGGATGATATTGTGCATCCCAAATAAAAACAGGATATGTTTCTTTTTTACCATCATTTTCAATTTCTAGATTAAAAACATTGGTACGTCCAACTTGGCCATAAATTTTATTTAATGGATTGGTGGCAACTTGAACCATGATGTTTTTACCTTCAGGCGTATAGTAGACACCAGGTACTATTGATTCAGTACGTAAACGACGATTAAATCCTTTTCCGGTGACATCACGTTTTTGCACTGAGAGGGTTTTTAATTCAGACATAATAATCTCCTTAGTCTACACGCTGATAAAAGCGATTCTAATATATATTGTCAATTATTAGCTTATATTTGCTTTTTTTGATTGACTATTTTATAATTTATTTAAATAAAGCACTAATGGAAGAACCATCGTGAATATTACGTATACTTTTGGCAAGTACACTTGCAATGCTGACAACTTCCAACTTATCACAGCCACTTATTCTGTCATGCACAGGTATTGTATCAGTAACCACAACAGATTTAAATGGAGAATCAGTTAATCTTTGCAATGCCGGACCTGATAAAACAGGATGGGTAGCACAGGCGTGAACTTCCAAAGCTCCGTTTTGTAATAAAACATCGGCTCCGGCACAAATTGTTCCGGCTGTATCTATCATATCATCAATCAGAACTGCAATCTTACCTTCAACATCACCTATAAGGTGGGTTGCAGTGGCTTGATTTGGACGATCACGTCTTTTATCAATAATGGCAAGTCCTGCATCTACTTTTTTTGCAAAAGCTCTTGCTCTTTCAACTCCACCCGCATCAGGTGAAACCATAACTAAATCACCTTTAAGATGTCGTAAATGCTGTAAAAGAACAGGTGCCGCATATAAATTATCAACAGGGCAATTAAAAAAACCCTGGATTTGTCCTGCATGCAGATCCACGGTAACAATACGTTGGGCTCCGGCCACTGTTAAGAAATCGGAAACTAATTTTGCGCTGATAGGAGCTCTTGGGCTTACTTTGCGATCTTGCCTTGCATAGCCAAAGTAAGGAATTACGGCAGTTATTCTGCCTGCACTTGCTCTTTTCAAGGCGTCTAGGATAAGTCCAAGTTGAATAAGATTGGTATTTGCCGGATTACAGGTGGGCTGAATTACAAAAACATCTTGTCCACGCACACTGGCACCAATTTCAACTCGAATTTCGCCATCACTAAAAGTTTCAGCTAATATAGGGGTTAAAGGGCAACCTAGGTGATCAGATATATCTTCTGCCAGTCTTGGGTTTGCTGTACCTGTAAGAATTTTTAAATCCCCGTACATTCTTCACCTTTTGATTAAATAATAATGGCTGGGATGAAAGGAATCGAACCTTTGAATGGCGGAACCAAAACCCGCTGCCTTACCGCTTGGCTACATCCCAACAATTTAAGTAAATTTAAATAATTTTAAGTAATTTTTCAGAAATTCCCGACCAGAATTTTTGACATTGAAAATTTTATTTTCAAAAAATCCTTTTCGATGATTTTCATTCTATAAAATGTGCTATAACTATCTAATTGCTTTTATAGTTACCCTGACTTTTTCTTCAAAACCGTCAGTCAAATGAACTATACACATTATTAAAAAAATGACAAGTAAAAAATGAGCATTTTTAAAATTTTTTTTATTTTAATTTTAAGGGAGAATATATTTTGAAATAATCTTCCCCAAAAAACTCAATCATTCTTGTTTTAGCATGCTCAGCTTTTGCTTTATTTGAAAATATTGCAAACAAGCATGAACCGCTTCCACTTAATAAGGCTATTTCAGCATTGTATTCAAGCAGCTTTTTTTTGATATCTCCAAGTTTTGGATATAAAGAAAAAATCACTTGCTCAAAGTCATTTTCACAATTTATTTTTTGTTGAAAAAGTACGGATTGATATTTATCCAATGTTTTATGTTCTGTCAAGTTTTTTTTATACAAATCAAATTCTTTAAAAGCTAATTTAGTACTTATTTTAATGTAAGGGTCAATTAATAAAAGATAAAAATTATTTAAATTAATTTTTTCTTCCTGTAAAATTTCACCAATTCCCCTTGCCCTACAGGGATAATCAAACAGAAAAAAAGGAACATCTGCCCCAATTTTTGCCCCAAGGTTAATCAATTCCTCCCTATTTAAAGGTGTGGGATTATGGTCTTGCAAAAATAATAACAGTTTTGCCGCATTGGCAGAACCTCCCCCAAGCCCTGCTCCATGGGGTATATTTTTTTCTAAATCAATTTTTAGTTTGGGCGCAAAACCTGTGTACTTGACATATAATTGATAGGCACGGGTTAATGTATTATCATTCAAGTCAATATCATCAATATTACAACTAAGTATGAGATCTTGAGCTTGCTTGTCATTCGCCAATTCCACATCTAGTAATTCCACGTCCAATATATCATATGGATAGTCAAGGGGATAAAATATGGTTTCCAGATTATGATAACCGTCTTCACGTTTATCAAGTATCTTTAACATTAAATTGATTTTACAAGGACTTTTAATTTTCATAAATTAACCCTTTAAGTATTATACGAATGGCCTGTATCTTCAGTTTTTAGAAAATTTTCTCTGCTAAAAATACAATTATACCCATACCAGTTAATAATTTTAAAAAAAATATTTATCATAAGCTATACATATAAATAACTTTCTTGCAACAACCTTAAACTTTTAACTTTTTTTTACATTTTACCCTAATGCTTTTTACAGGGGGGACGATAAGAAAAGTAACTGAGGCAATTGTTGCACGGAAGCAACAAATTTTATCAACGACACTAATTCATGGAGGAATTATTATGTCACTCGTAATTAATCATAATAGCGCAGCATCAAATGCAGCCCGTAACTTAAGTTCTCACTATAGCAATCTTGCTGATTCAACACGTAAACTTTCATCAGGTCTTAGAGTAGAACAAGCAGCTGACGACGCAGCCGGCCTCGCAATTCGTGAGCTTATGCGTGCAGACGTTGCAGCATTGAACCAAGGTGTACGTAACGCCAATGATGCTATCTCTCTTATTCAAACAGCTGACGGAGCCCTTGGGGTTATCGACGAAAAGCTTATCAGAATGAAAGAACTTGCTGAACAAGCAGCAACCGGTACTTATGACTCTGTTCAAAGAGGAATTATTGACTCTGAATACCAACAAATGGCATCAGAAATCACTCGTATCGCAAATGCAACTGACTTTAACGGTATCAAGCTTCTTGACGGAACCTTGTCAGGTGATCATAACGGAGAAGGTTTAACTTCTACAGGTATGTTGAAAGTCCACTTTGGACCTGCCAACGATAGTGCAGAAGACTATTACTATATCAAAATTGACTCAACCACAGCTTCCGCTCTTGGTCTTGGTAATGAATCAGCCCTAGATGCAGGACACAATATTTCTACACAAGCAAATGCTCAACGTGCTCTTGAAGCCATTGACGCAGCCATTGTTTCAAAAGACAGTATTCGTGCCCACCTTGGTTCTCTTCAAAACCGTTTGGAAAACACCATTACTAACTTGACAATCCAATCTGAGAACTTACAAGCTGCCGAATCTCGTATTTCTGACATTGACGTAGCTACTGAAATGACAAACTTTGTTAGAAATCAGGTTCTTAGCCAAGCCGCAAACTCAATGCTCAGTCAAGCAAACCAATTGCCACAAATGGCACTTAGCTTGATGTAATGCTAGGCTAATGCTGTAAGATATAAAAATCCTCACGCCATAAGGTTTGGGGATTTTTATCATTTTAAAAACAATCTATATTTCATTTTATCGGCAAAATCCCTTTGATCCACATAATTTCGACTTGAGGGGGAAAACCACGTTTTTTGAACTAATCCATGACGCTTAGTCTCACTTTGTTCGACATAGCTAAGCGAGTTTTTCCCCTCAAACATAAGCAATCACTTCCCTCTTTCCTTAAAAAACATTTTATCAAATAACATTATAACTATTTTGATTTATTAATATTTTATTTAATATCTAAAATCAATAATTATGCCATAATTATAGTTTTTGAAAACCGGAATAACGAGCCTTTGCCCAATACATCTTCATGAGTTGATAAGGGTACATATCTTTTATTTCAAATAGTTGCAAGAAAAATTTGTTAAATATAGAAAAATAATACACATCAATCCATTTTTGTATTTCTTGAGAGGGAAACCCACACGTGATTCCGAATTAAGGGGGAAACCCCATTTTTTTGAACTAATCCATGACGCTTAGCTTCACTTTGTTCGACATAGCTAAGCTAGTTTCCCCCCCAAGCATAAGCAATCACTTCCCTCTTTCCTTAAAAAACATTTTATTAAGTAATAATATAACTATTTTGATTTATTAATATTTTATTTAATGTCTAAAATCAAAAATTATGCCATAATTATAGTTTTTGAAATCCGGAATCACATGACAAGACCTTCCTTATTCCGTGAACGTGACAATCTCCCCATTAAAGACTGTCTTAATTGTGTAGATAAAGATAGTTCGCAAATATAATTATTTAAAATATAAAAATTCAATAATCTCAAAAAAACTTATGTATAGATATGTTTAGGTAAAGCAAGATACCAATTGTCTTTAAGCATAAAAAAAGTCCCTTTTAGGAACTCCTAAAAGGGACTTTTTTTATTATGTAGAAAACATAATAGAAATATGGTGGATGGTGAGAGGCTCGAACTCCCGGCCCTCGGTGTGTAAAACCGATGCTCCACCAACTGAGCTAACCATCCGTCGTGAAAATATATCTATAGAAAAATTCCCAAGCTGTCAAGAAAAAAAATGAAAAAAATTTATTTTTTTTTACAGAAGAAATGTCGATTAAATCTAAATATAATTTTCTACAAAAATAACAAAAACTTATCCCTATAAAACACACATAAAATAAACATATTATTCGCTTGTGCAATTTCCATAGAAATCTTAAATTTCGATTTAATAAGCATTTCATTAATACTCCGATGCACGTCAATCCGTTTTTGTATTTTTTGAGGAGGAAAACCACGTTTTTTTGAAACATTCCACGACGCCTGACGGCTGGGCGAGTTTTTCCCCCTCAAACGTAAGCAATCGCTTCCCCCCTTCCTTAAAAAACAAATTTTTATAACATATTGTTTTACATTTGTTTTTTAAAAAATAATTTTTTATGTATTTTTATTTTTGAAAGTAATTTTCACAAGCGGATTGACGTGACTCCGATGTAAATTAGATTGATATGAACGTCTAAAAAATAGACTTTTAATATTTTTGACAAAGAAATAAAAAAATTATATTATGATATTTTATTTTTAGGTAATATGGTATTTACACATCAATCTTTTTGTAAACCCACTTTAAACTGCAATGTTAATTATTTTGAGTTTTTTATAAAATAATATGTTATAAAATAAAAAATTGGCACAATTCAATTAAACAGGATAAGATAAAACATGGAGAAAGAAAAAATTTATTTTGATGCAGAATGGTATTTGGAACAAAATCCACATATTGCTACTTATAAATTTAATCCTCTGGCTCATTTTATGCTTCATGGTTGGAAAGAGGGCAGAGATCCAAGCCCTGACTTTAATGTTAAAGAATATCTTGTCAATCACCCCGAACTGCTCGAGTTAGATCTTAATCCATTTTCACATATTAGATTTTTGCCTGAATACGCCGTAGAAGAAAATCCGATATTTTTGCCTGAATGTATTGAATTTAAACATTGTTTTCACCCTTTGCAAAGGGATAAAAAATATAAAAGAGTTGCTGTTTTTGCTTCTTTTTTTAGCGATGGAATTATCCCTGACTATGTTATTTATTATTTAAAAGAACTGAAAAGTATTTGTGATGCAATTATATTTGTCAGCGATTGCCCCATATTGGAGAAAGAAAAAAATAAAATTTCTTCCTTTGTCAATTATATGGATTGCCAAAGGCATCACATGTATGATTTTGGTTCCTATAAGTATGGTATAGAATATTTAAGGGAAAATTTGGGACTTGAAAACATTGATGAGCTTATTTTATGTAATGATAGTTGCATAGCTCCTGTTTTTCCCTTTGAAAAAATGTTTGAGGTGATGAATAAGCAAAAATTGGATTTTTGGGGCGGAATTTTAAGTGAAGAAATTATTTTACATTTACAATCCTATTTTCTTGTTTTTAAAAATCAAGTGATTGTGCATGAGGCATTTAAGGATTTTTTTAATGGAATAAAAAGGCTTGATAAAAGAAGAGTCATATTAAATTATGAACTACAACTTGCAAAAAAACTTTCCATGGCAAATTTTTCCTTCAGTGCTTATATTTATTCAGATAAAGCTCAAGATGATTCTTTGTATGTTAACCGAAGTGTCATAACCTATCCCCTTTTTTTAATGGATAAAAAATTTCCACTAATCAAATTAAAAAACCTTTATACGGAAAAATTAAACCATGACGGTGTTAAAAACACATTAAAAGCTTTGGAAAAGCATAATAAAATTCTTTATAAAATCACTGAAAAATACATTGAAAAAATAAGTAATAAAATTGATAAAATTTCTGAACCCAATATATATCAAATTGAAGCCCAAAATTTACATAAAAATATTTTGCAATATTTGAAAAAAATAAATGCCAAAACCCATTTCATTTTCCCCGAATCAAAATTAGTGCATGAATATTTAGACGGACTAAATGGCATTGAAATTGGTGCATCAAGCCATAATCCATTTGGGCTTGAAAAAACAGGTAAATATCAAAATGTGGATTATTCTGCCGATTTTGGAGACTTGTGGCAAGGTGAATTTGCAGTAAAACCTGCCAGAGTAGATGTGGTTGCCTTGGGCGATGATTTGCCTTTTGAAGACAATAGTCTTGATTATGTTTTAAGTTCCCATGTCATAGAACATTTTTTTGACCCCATTAAAACAATCAAAGAATGGCTAAGGGTTGTACATAAGGGCGGTTATGTGGTTATGATTATACCCCATAAAGACAAAACCTTTGATAAGTTCAGACCAATTACCCGTAAAGAAGAACTGATTCAAAGACATCAAGGCTTATTAAAACCTGATGATTATGCATTTATAAATGATGAAAATTTAAAAAATGCAGAATATTTACCTGCTGATTTTATCATAAGACAGAATGAAAAAACATTGCCAAATAATTATAGTGCATTAGACAAAAATATTAAAACTTCAATACATCATTACTGTGTTTGGGATTTTGAAAGTTTTCTTGAGCTTTGTGAAGAAATGGAATGGAATATTGTAAAAGCCTTAAATCCCGATGATAAGGCAGGCAATGGATTCATGATTATCTTACAAAAATAATAAGTTATTTTAGAAATTCACTATAATTAATTTAAGGCAGAATTTTTAATATAAATTAACCCATTGAGGGGGTTTGGAGCACGCCATTCCGGTTTTAAAAAAACATAATTATGGCATGATTTTTGATTTTAGAC
>CAYJGE010000067.1:0-15748 GCA_964369835.1 uncultured Mailhella sp. | reverse complement strand
TATATTCCTACTTACCGGCTGTAAAGTCAAGAAAATTTAGATGCGTAAGCCCTGATATTTTAGCAGAATTTAATAGAAATAAAGATAAAATTAACTCTTTATTGAATGAGGGATATTCTATTCTTGACGTTCATAAATTTTTATTGGCAGATGGCAAAATAACCATGGGATATTGTTCACTTTGCAGACTGGTTAATAAGTATAATTTGACAAATAATTTTAAATTTTCAAGGAATTAAAATGAAATATTTTTATTTATTTTCCATATTTTTCATGTTTTCAACTTCTGTCTATGCAGTTGAAAATTCAGAAAAAAGCAATGCTCAACTTTTATTTGAGCAATCTCTTGAAATGTTAAAACCTTTGTCAAATGACCAAATAAGGGAGTTTAGAGAATTTTCAAAGGAACAGGAGGAAGCTTTTTCGCCTGCAACACCAAGTTTGCAAACCAGAACTTTGAGGGTAACTTTAGAGCCGGGCAAAAAATCACCTTTGATTTATACAACTCCAAATACTGCAACAGCAATTGTTTTTCACGATATAACAGGCAGTCCTTGGAAAATAACTTCATTAACCAATGGTTCGCCAAATTCATTTCAGGTTTTAAAGCCTGAAATTCCTGAAAGTAATCTAATAAATATTTTACCACTCAAATCAAATGCTTCCACAAATATTGTCATTACTTTTGAGAAAAAAGATATTCCCTTGGTTTTGGCGGTTCAATCGGACAATATTAAGGCAAGTTCACGTTTTGCCGATTCCATGGTTTTAGTTCAATTAGCCCATAATGGGCCCAATGCCATTATTCCAAGCATTGAAAAGATTGAAGAAACGGTCAGTTCAACCATGCTTGCCTTTTTGGATCAAGTTATTCCAAAGGAGGCTAAACGCTATAAAACTTCATTAAATGTTGAAAATTTAAAAGTTTGGAAGTTTGAAAACAAAATTTTCATTCGTACCAAGGATTTTTTAGTTTTTCCCTCTTGGTCTGCTTCGGTCAATGGGGCAGGAAGTATAAAATGTTATGAAATATCAAGCAATAGTACACGCATTTTATTGTCTGTCGATGGTAAAATTCAAACCATTGATTTGGAGTTGTAAATATGAATGTGAAAGAAAAAAGACGCAGAGCCATTATTTATGGCGGAATTATTGTACTGATATTTTTGGCTGTGATATTTGTGGTGCTTAGTATTTTTAATAAAAATAACAGTAAATTACCTTCAAATATCTCAAGTTTGGAAAACGAAAGGCTTGAGGGAACTGTGGCAGGAGAAAAAGCTTCCAATGAATATAATCAAATGATTAAAAAACATGATGATTCCAAGGCAAATGAAGCTCTTCAAGGTGGGCAGTCATATTTTTCAATTCCAATTAATCAAAAAGATGAAAAACAGGAGGAAAATATTAAACAACCCTTGGTTCTTGATCCTAAACCCGAGCAATCTTTATTAAAAAAGAATGAGCTTCCCAAAAAAGAGGAAAAATTGGCAGTCAATTTTACTCAAGATGAATTTAAAAGAATGATGGAAGCTATTGACTTGCTTGATGAAAATCTAAATACGCAAATAGGTCTTGGGGAAATTGTGTTTACTGCCATTCCTGAGCCTGAAAAACAAGAAGAAAATTTATCTGAACAAAATAGATTAATTGAAAATCAGAAAAAATTTAGTTCAGGTTCAATGCTTTATGCCATTGTTGATACAGCCATTAATTCAGATGTCAGCTCGCCCATAATGGCAACAGTTGTTTCTGGTGAGTTTAGAAAAACTAAATTTATAGGCACATTTGCCCGTTTTGATAAAAGGCTTGTGATTAAATTTGACAGAGCTGTTTTACCTGATGGAACTGAAATTTCCATGGAAGCCTATGCCATTGATCCAAAAACAACGGAAGCTTCTGTGGCAAGCAAAGTAAATACTCACTTTTTTTCACGTTGGGGAGGGCTTATTGCGGCCAGTTTTCTAGAGGGTTTTGGCGAGGCAACACAATATAGCGGAGCCGAATCCGTTGATAATGTTTATGGCGAGTCAACAGGCAATATGATTTTTGGTAATTATTCAGTGGCTGAACAAGCAATTATAGCGGCCGGAAAAGTTGGTGAAAGGGCAAGTGAAATTTTTGCTCAAAAATTCAATCGTCCTCCTACTGTTTATTTGAACATGGGGTCAGCCATTGGAATTTTAATATTAAATTCGGATAGTTAATTATGAATTATCTGAACAATATTATTAATTCCCTTACTCCATGGTGGACGACTGTTACAATTTTAGCCTATCTCATTGGTATTTCATTATTTGTTGTCTCTGCCCATAGTGCTTTAAACAATGCAAGGGAAAAAACTTCAAATAATTATATTTGGTTATTTTTTGCTTCTGTACTGTGTTTAAATTTACCTGCGTTTTTAAATTCAATTTCGGTTACAATTTTTAATAATGGAAGTGTTAACAATATCTTGGCATACACTTCAAATGTAAAAAACGGAGCTGGATATATAACTTTTGCCATTAGAGCTGTGATGATAATCGGCTTGGTTGGGGTTATTTATGGAATCAATTTGCTAAGGGATACAGCTCAAAGGGCAAAAGATATTCCAAAAGCCATGTCACATTTAATAGGAGGTACATTAGCCGTAAATATTGTTCAATTTTTACAAATGATTGGTGCAACAGCAGGTGGAGATGTAAAATCATACATCGAATTTATTTTCTAACCAAAACAGAGGGTAATTTAATGAAAATTTCTTCTAAAATTATAATGTTTAACTATATATTATCTTTTTTAATCGCTGTAATTACTTGTTTATTTCCTGAAATCAGCCATGCAGATATTGGCCTTGGCGATGTTGGAAATAATATTACAGCCAATGCAAAAGGTGTGGCGGAAGCCGTACAATTTATTGGATATGTAGGTGGGGTTGTCTGTGTTGTTTGGGGTTGTTTTGATTTATACAAAGCAAACGACAACCAAGGAGGAGGTACAAGTTATGCCGGTGGATTTAAAAAAATATTAATTGGTGTTTTATTACTTGCTATTGGAGCAATAATCAGTGTTGGTTCCGTTACTTTATTCAGTACAGATGAAGCCGATGGACTGACTGACCTTGGACTGTAAAAATTAGGAGAAACAAAATGGGTTTTTTAAATAACAAAAAAAATAAATTAAAACCAAACATCATGCAAGATACTCAAATTGTTTCTCCTGAACATTTTGAAAATAATTTGGAAATTCAAATAAATGCAAAAAATCCTTTGGGTGGTATAGCTTGGTATCAAAAAAACTATTATATCATATTAAAGCTATTAACTTTTGTAATTTTTTGCTTAATCATTTCCATCGCATTTTCAATATATTTATATGTGACTCGCCCAAAGCCTGTTTATTATGCCGTCACTCCCGATTTACAAGTAGCCAAACTTGTTCCGCTTAATAAACCTGTTTTGTCTGAACAGGGTTTAATCAATTGGACTGCTGACGTTGTTACCTCTTCAATATCTTTAGATTTTTTAGACTGGAGAGAAAAACTGCAATCAGTCAAACCAAATTTTTCAAACGAAGCATTTGCAAGTTTTACCAAATCCATGACAGATGCCGGAATTTTGAAAATGATTCAAGAAAAAAGATTAAATTTATCATCTGTTGTTAAACAAGCTCCTGTAATTACAAATTCGGGAATAATTAATGGGGTAATGTCATGGAAAATTGAGTTCCCTATTTTATTGTCCTATGAATCAAGCGAGGGGGTTGAGCTTACACAAGAATTACTGGCAGAAGTCATTGTGTCAAGGGCATCAACCATTAGCACTCCTAGGGGAGTTGTATTAAAACAAGTGGTTTTGAAAAGAGGTTAATATGTTTAATGCAATTGGAAATGTTTTTAGAAAATTTGAAGAAGTATTTGGCAGTCCCATTTATTCCTATTGTCGCCTTGAAACTGTGGAAGATGACAATTTGGTTGCCGATGACGGTTCTTATATTTCCCTAATTAAGATTGAGGGAGCATTAAAACATATTGGAGTAGATGAATTTAATTTTATTATCGAAAGGCTTACGGAAAAATTACAATCAAGTTTAAGCCAACAAGGACATTTTATTCAAATAATTTTTGAATATGATCCCGATAGCAGTTTAACATTAAATAGGCTTTTTGAGCCTGCAAAAATTACTGCCAAAAATCTTGGCTTTGACATGAAAGATTTATTAACTTCTTGGAATGATAAATTAAAACAATATTGTTCCAATGAGTCCATGTATTTTGTCTTATGGACAAGGCCTGAAATCTTGCCGGATTCCATTCGTAAATCAGCCTTGATTGAACGCAATAAAAAATCTGCAAGTGTGCCAAATTTGGAATATTTTCAAAAAATCAATTGTGGGGTGGAAGCAATAATTGAGCTTCATAATGGTTTTGTAGCAGGAATTTCAGACGCATTTAAATCTGTTGATTTATTGGCTTATAAAGTTAATGCCAAAAATTCATTAAGCATAATTCGTTCATTTATTGATCCCTATTTTACCTCAAAAGATTGGTCAGCCATTATTCCCGGTGATAAATTACCCCTTAGACTGCCTGAACCTGATTCAAGTAAAAAAAGAATTTTGGAAAATACCTATTATCCTGATTTAAAATCTCAATTATTTCCTCGTGAGGGAGAACTTATTACTTCAACCACTATGAAAATAGGTGATAGGCTTTACAGTCCTTTAATGATGACTTTTATGCCTCAAACTCCAAAACCATTTCAAGAATTATTTAGGATAATTGGCGGAAAAAATGAGAAAATACCCTATCGAGTTTCATTTTTATTGTCACACGGAAAGGCAAGCGAAGGTTTTAAATCAATTCTTGCTTCAATTTTATCCTTTTCTTCATCAGAAAATAAAAAATTTAATAATGCCATTGATGATTTAAAACAACTCCAACTTGAGGGAATTTGTTTGGTAAATTATCAAATAAATTTTGTAACTTGGGTAAATTTACAAATAATTGGTTTGGAAGATGCCAAAAAGGAAATAAAACGCAGAAGCTCAGAACTTGCCAAGGCTGTGCAAGGCTGGGGAACTTCTGATGTGTCGGAAATTATTGGAGATCCTCTTTATGGAATATCAGCCACAATTCCTGCATTAATGCCATCTGCTCCGTCTCCCATTGCCCTTGCTCCGCTTCAAGAGGCCATTTCCATGTTTCCTTTTCGTTCTGCATCTCCTTGGAAAGAGGGTTCTTTAATTTTTAGAACACAAGACGGCAAAATCATACCATTTTTGCCAAATTCATCTGAACAATCGGCTTGGATTGACCTTGGAGTTGCCCCCATGGGAGGAGGAAAATCTGTGTTTCTAAATGCTTTTAATTTTTCATTTATTTTTCAGCCCGGACTTTCTCGCTTGCCTTGGGTTTCCATTATAGATGTAGGTCCGTCAAGTTCGGGATTAATAACATTAATTAAAGAGTCTTTGCCACAAGAAAAAAAACATTTGGCAACGTATCAAAGACTTAGAATGATAGCCGAATATTCCATAAATCCCTTTGATTTACCCCTTGGAAATCGTAAGCCTTTGCCCTCACAAATGGCCTTTTTGGTAAATTTCTTGTCCTTGCTTGCCACTCCATTGTCAGAAAATGCTCCTGCCGACGGAGTACCGGGGCTTTTAAGAAGAGCAATAGATATTGCCTATGATGAACTGGCTGAAAATAATGCTAAATTATATCAAGCTAATTTAACAACTGAAATTGATGAGCTCTTATTAAACATTAATATGCCCTTGGATAATTCAACAACTTGGTGGGAAATTGTCGATTATTTGTTTAGTCAAGGTTATGCCCATGAAGCAAACTTGGCTCAAAGATATGCAGTTCCCTTATTAAGTGATGTTGTTGCTCAAATAAATCAGAATGTTGGAATAATAAATACCTATTCAGAGGATATGAGATTAAATGTTTGGCGTTCACTTTTAGACGCCATAGATGCCTATGTGGTTTTAAAAGAACCAACTCAATTTGACTTGGGTGATGCCCAAATAATCAGCCTTGATTTAGATGAAGTTGCTCCAAGGGGCGGTGCTGTAGCTGATAGACAAGCAGCAGTCATGTACATGTTGGCCAGAGATATTTTGGGCAGAAGATTATTTTTAATGCCTGAAGATGTAAAACTTATGCCAATCCTTTATCAAGCTTTTCATGCCAAAAGAATTGAAGCAATCAGGGAAGATCCAAAGCGTATCTGCTATGATGAAGCCCATAGGGTCACAAAAAACACATCAGTTTCAGGCCAATTGCAAAATGATTTATCAACCATGGCAAGAGAAAGCCGTAAATGGAATTTGAGCATAGGTTTATATACTCAATCCATTGAAGATATACCTGATATTATTATTGAACTTGCTACCACAATTACAATTTTGGGTAGCGGTACAACTGAAAATATAAAAATGTTACAAAGCAGATTTGGACTTAACGGGGCTTGCACTTATGCACTTGAACGCCTCGGAAAGCCCGGATCGGCAGGATCTAATTTCGTGGGCTTGTTCAGAACGGGAAATGGACTTTCACAGCTAATTCTTACCTTAACCATTTCAGCTCACGCTCTTTGGGCATTTTCAACCACCACCGAAGATGTCAGCATCAGAAATAAACTCTATAAAAAAATGTCTGCAACTAAAGCCTTAAAATGCCTAGCCGTAAAATTTCCTAGCGGTTCGGCAAAAAACGAAGTGGAGAGAAGAAAAACTTTGGTTGGCGATACATCTTTGCTTGGAGATGCCCAAAGAGATATTATTGATAATATTGTAAGTGAAATTATGGAGTTAATATGAAAAAACTTATTTTAATCACCTCATTTGTTCTATTTTCAACTTCTGCACATGGGGCAGGTTGTAATTGTGGTTCAATTGCTTCCATTGTCTCTCAATATGCGAATCAAACAATTAATGCTGTAAATTCAAATACAAATGTCCAAGCTGAAATGTTAAAAGTTGAAATAAATAATGCGGCCAGAAATATTATTGGTACTTTGCAAACCCAAACCAAGAGTATTGTTTCGGCAATTCAGCTTTTAAAGGAAGATTTTCATAAAACCATAAAATCAACTTCCATGACAGAACAATTTATTAAAGTTGAAGAAATGTTTGGAGAAATTTCACAGCCTGAACTTTTATGCGGAGGCTCAAACCTTGGAGCAGGTATGCAAATTGCCGATCAAGCTTCTGAAATTTTACAACAAAGTATGAAAGAAAAGCAATTTGAATATGCAAATGATCAAAATTCAAAATCTGTAGATTTTATTAATCGGATAATTTCTAATGATCACCCATCGTTATTGGAAATGACAGTCATGGTGTCGCCTGAAAATTATACCTTATCAAATGATGAGGTTGTGATTGCAAATGAAAGCATAAAAACCATGGCAAATCCTTTTCCTTTGCCTTTATTAACTGATGAACAGTTAAACACTTCGGCAGGTGAGGGCTATCAAACAGCAAGAATTATTCAAGAGGGAAAAAAGGGTTTGGCCATGGACATACTTAATGAAAATGTGGCTTATCATTCGCCAACTTTGCCAAGCGATGTGACAAATTGGGCAAAAGAACAATGGCAAAATTCAGGAGGAACAGGACAAGTTCCGGGTCTGGTCAATGGTGCAATGTCACAAGCAGGATTATTTGCCCTTTTATCTCAGCTAAGAACAGGAAATCCCAATTGGATTGCCAATATAAGCAAAATGACAAATATGGGAGTTGCTCGAGAACAATTATTTATTACTGCCCTAAATTTTGAAATTCAAAGAAGAAATAATGAACTTTTAAATAAATTATTGGTGATTGCCTCAATGCAATATCTAAACTCCATTGAAGAAAATAATGAAGCTAAGAAAGTATATCAAGAGTTAATTTCCAACGAGCAATAATTATCAAGGAAACGCTAATTAATTCGCTCAAGAAAATTAATCAGTGCTTCCTTAACTATATAAAATAGGAATTTTTATGGCACTACCAACTTCTTCTGAAATATCGGCAACTGATCAAAGTAAGCAAATACTTGATACATTATTTGGTAAGGATTGGAATTTGTGGGGAACAGGCGAATTGGCAGGTTCCGAGGGAACAAGCACAAACCTTACATTTCAAATTTTTGAAGCATTTAATACTGTTGCTTTGGCAGTTGTGGCAGGACTTTTTATTTTCACAACCGTTCTTGCTGTTGTGGGAACTGCCCATGAGGGCTCACCCATGGGAAAAAAATATAATGCTTTTTGGACTCCTGTTCGTTTTGTTTGTTCAATTGCAGGTTTAGCTCCCATATTTAAAGGTTTGTCCCTTTTTCAAGTGGTGATTTTAGCTTGTATAGGCTGGTCAATTAATCTTGGAAATTATATTTATGACCTTGGAAATAATTATTATTTAAAGCATACAGGCGAATTTGAAGTTCAGCCCATAAATAGTAATGAATACCTTAGAAATGTAACCAATGATATTTTGAAAAGTTTAACAATTCAAGCATATTTAAAAAATGAAAGAGGAAAAAACGCTCAAATAGGCAATAATGCCAATTGGTATTATGATGAGGATTTTATCGGCACAGCAGGGGAGTGGGAATATTATTTCACAGGTTTAAGGGGTGGCAGTGATGCACTTGGTTATATTATTATTGAATGTGCTTCCGAAAAACCTGAAATCATGAATTTGTGTAACAATAATAAAAAAGCCGTTGAAAATGCTATTAATAACCTTATTCCCTTGGCTATTTCTTTAGCCGATCCCAAAATTTCAAGTGATAATATTGATAGGCAAGCCCTTTATAATGCTGAAAAACAGCTAAGTAATGATATTTTAACAGGCGTAAATCAATATATTAATAATAATCAAAATTTTAAAAACAAACTGACCTCCTATTATGACTCCACAGATGAACTTGGCTGGGTTGCGGCAGGGGCTACCTATTGGGCAATTTCATGGATAAATCAAGAAACTAAAAACTTGATGACTTCAAATATTGACAGTGTTTTTTATTTTAATACTGAAGATAATTTCCTTTCTTATACCCATGGGCTTCATTCAAATAATGGAATTTTAAATCGCACTGATAATTTCATTGCAGGTGCTTATGGCATACAAAAAGGTATTCAAGATTTTAGCTCCTTTGGTGAATCAGAGGGATTTTGGGAAGCAATTTCAGGTTATTTTATAAATGCTTTTAATAAAATAACCATTATGTTTATTGTTGAAAGCTTGGAAAGAAGTGATCCCATTATGTTTTTATCTTCCATTGGCAATCAAATGATTAATATCGCCACGGGATTATTTGCTCTTATTTTTGGTCTTTCCATAATTTCGGGACCCTTTGGACAAGTTGCTGCCTCCTTTGGTGTTTTTGCAATTTGCACTCCCATTTTTTTATATGGAATATATTTGGCCTTTTGGCTTCCATCAATTCCTTTCATAAGGTGGGTAGCAGGTTTATTTGGTTGGATTATTTTGGTGATTGAGGCACTTATTGCAGCTCCCCTATGGATAGCCGCCCATGCTTTGCCCGAAGGTGAAGGCTTTGCCGGAAACCATGCCAGACGTGGCTATTTTCTGCTCATGGCAATTATCATACGACCGGCTTTAATGGTGGCAGGATTTTTTATTGCCATAATTCTTATCAATATCATAGGCAAAACCATTGGTTCAATATTTACCTTACTTTTTAACACAACATCTGAATATGCAGTCGGAATAATAGGAACTATTTGTTTTATCGTTATTCTTGGCTCAGTAATTATCATGGCTTCAAATAAGATTTTTGGGCTGATAACTTGGCTTCCAGATCATGTCAGTAATTGGATTGGGCAACAGCTTCATTCTTTAGGTGAAGACAATGATGTCAGCACAGCCAAAAGTGCTTTTTCAGGAAGTACTAATGTTTTGACAGCAGGAAAGCTTAGTCCTTCGTCCATAGGAATAAAGTTTGGCAATAAAAATCAAACTAAAATTAATGAAGAAAATTTGAGGTAATCATGTTTAAAAAAACCAAAGAAAAATTTCATGATAGAACAAAGGATAGTATAAATAATATCAGTTCATTGCGTAAATTAATAAGCTATCGTTTTAAAAATATTTTTCGAGACAGAAAGTTTAATCAAGAAAATTTAGAAAATGATTTTAACCTTGTTTTGGAGAAATGGGGGCTTGAAAGTGAACAAATCCCTCAAGTTTGCAAAGACCTTAAAGGCAGAATTTTCTTGCATGGCTTGGTTTTTTTTATTGGAACTCTTCTTTTGTTTCAAGGATATTTATTTTTGGGTGTTCTCTTGTGTTTTTGCTCATTTATAGGAATAAGTACAGCCAAATGGAGGATATTTGTTTTACAAAAACAACAATTCATCAGCTTTTCTAAATATAGCAGTTTGATTTTTCGTTGATTATATCATCAAAAAATCAAACTTAAAGGCACGCTTCACTTCGGTGTTTAACGTGCAAATAAATTGCACTTACACCTCAGTGGCGGTCGACTACTAGCGTAGCCGACATAGCAATTTGCAAAGAGTTAATATAAAATTAAATTGCTATATTTAATGCTCAATAAAAAGTCAAATTGCTATACCTTTCATTTTTTTTCATTTATAAAAAATTTAATTAAATACATAAAAGGATTATATTGCTCCACCAACTATTCAGTGGACACAAATGACTATAAAAACACATAACTATTTGAATTTACATATTCAAACATAAATGTTTGTCCATTATTTACTTGGGGGAGCAATATGATGAAAATATATAAAAATAAATTTGGAGTTAACGAGATCTGTGCTTACGCATTTAAACGATTTAGAAAGCATTAAACGATAGAACTTAATTTAGTAGGATTATTTAGAACGATAAATGGATTTTAGTAGCTTATTAGAAAATTATATCTTTTATTTAAGATATGACTCTGCTTTTTTCCTTGTAGAAATATCGATATTTGAAGAGATAATCTTTTTTAAAGCTTCTTTTTCCAATTTGTTACTGAAAATCCATATAGCACAATTAATTCTGGTTAGTTGAGCTTGTAAAGATGTTGCTTTTGGGTTTTTATCTAAAAGTTTTTGTGCAAGTATCTTTTTATTTATAACTAGTCTAAATTCATGATAATTATCAACAAAACATTTTTTGCCAATTGAATTGATTTTGCGGTCTAGTTCTTCATTCATAATAACTCCTAAGCTTTAAGGATATATATTATTTGCTACTTTTAATCTAAAAAATACAGTGAATTAAATTTTATTCTGAAGATGTTTCCTCAAAATATCTTGAATATAGCCAATATTTGAACTATTTAAAATTTTTATCTCACAGTCACCTACTCCGTAATGTCCGATATTACTTACATCTTTGATAATTCCTTGTGGATCATCAATTTTTGAAAATTTATCATTAATCCATAATGACATTGTGTTTTTATATACAGTTATAGAAATAAGTGGACTTCTTCCACGGTAAAATCCTATATATTGCTTATTAGCTTTTAACTTAATTTCTTCATTTTCAGATAAAATAAAATCTCTTAAGTTTGTATATAAATCTTTAATATTTTCGCTTGCTGATTTTAAATGTTCTTCTTCTGAATATGTTTTAATTTCTTTAATTGGATTATTAACAGAGTGTAAATCTGAATTAAAAATCTCGTTTACATTTGCACTTGCAGATGGTTTATCACCTTTACGAGTAGATGTTCCAATTTGCTCAAATGATATAGAATTATTCACAAATTTTTTAATTTTCCAAAGTTCAATAGGCATACCTTGAAAATTAACTGCTCCTAACTGGTATTGAGTGAAATAAGGACTTATAAAAATAATTTTGGATTGTTCCCAATTAATATCTTTGATGTCATATACTTTGCTTCTGGCTTGGCTAAATTTTAATACAAAATGAGCCTTATTGTTGAGCATGGTAGAAAGATAGGCGATTCCTTGGTCAACAACACTATTAATTTTTGTATTTTTATATTCAATTAAAACAAAGGCATTTGCTTCTTTATCATAAGCAAAGGTATCAATACGATAATCTTCTATAGAAAATTCAGTTGCAATAAATTCAAGATTTAATAACTGTTCAAGGTTTTCTTCACAGAGGGATTGTAACTCTTTTTCATTTGTAAATTCAATAAGATGAATAGGATAAAGTTGTTTGTCATTTATATTATATAACATAGAATCTCCCTTATTATTAAGCAGATAAAAATATAATACTTATATTATGTTTTTATGTAAAGTTTTTCAATGTGTGATTAAACATTACTATATTCAAATAGATAACTTTATGATTTATAAAACCAAGATGAATATTATTCAAGATTGCTTGAAAATTTCTTTATTGCAACAGGAGATGAAAGTCGAGAAGCAAGAAAAACAGAAAATATGAATGATGTTTTTGCTGAATCCATTAAGGCAAATATGTTTGGTTTAATGGCAAGTTCACATTTTGGATTAAATACAAGTCAAAGATATGCTGAGAATTTAATTGATTTAATTGACAAAAGTTCCTATTCCGATGAACAGCTTATGAAAGCTTCCTTTGAAAGCAATAAAATAATGAGCATTTTAGAACAGTATAGCACAGGTGACACAGTGCAAGCCAATTGGTTTCCCCATCATCTTGAATGGAATGAACTTATTTTGGAAGCCAAAAAAGAAACCAGTTCTCTCACTCCTGAAGCTTTGCCCGAAGCTTGGTCTATAGCTTGGAAATCAGAAGCTAAAAAAAATGTTCAAGCAGAACTTGAAAAAAATACAAGTCATGCCTTTGTAGTAAGGATTTATCTTGATATTCCAAAAACAGAAAAGGACGAAGCAAAAAGCCTCGGAGCAAAATGGGATAATAATGAAAAATATTGGTTTACCATGTCAGATAATCCACATAATGAAAAATTGTTTGAAAAATGGCAAAAAACTAATCTTGAACAAAGTAAAATCTATTTGAATGTGCCAAAGGAAGAAAAAGACCTTGCCAAAACTCTTGGGGCAAAGTGGGATAATGGTGAAAAAATGTGGTATACCACAAGTAAAAATCCCAATAATCAAGAATTATTTGAAAAATATTCCAATAATCAAGTCCAAAAAAATGAAAATAATCAATCTGAACCAATTTATTTAAATGTTTCAAAAGAAGAAAAGGACACAGCCAAAGCCCTTGGGGCAAAATGGGACAGAAAAGCAATTTCTTGGTACACCACAAATGATAATCCCAATAATGAAAGACTTTTTTCCCTCTATAGCAAACAAAATTCAAAAATTTTGGCAAGTGAACAAATTGAAAAAGCCGGAGAACTTTTTAGGGATAAAGATTTTCTAAATTCCATAAGTTCGCTTGGGGACAGTAAGAAAATTAAAGCCGCCTTTGAAATAATAAACGAAGCTATAAATAATCATGCACAAACAAGCAGACAAAGCATGTAAAATAAAAAGGTAAAATTATGAAATTATTGATTGTTGAGTCTCCCGGAAAAATAAAAAAATTAGAATCCATTTTAGGTGCAGACTGGAAAGTGTGTGCAAGCCTTGGGCATGTGCGAGATTTACCTCTAAAAAGTTTAGGGATAAATATTTCAAACTTTACCCCCGAATATCAAGCCACAGAAAGAGGAAAAGTAACTTTGGAAAAAATAAAATTTTTGCTTTCCAAGGTTAATGAAGTTTATTTGGCAACAGACCCTGATCGAGAAGGTGAAGCAATTGCTTGGCATTTACAGGACGCATTAAAATTAAAAAATCCCAAACGTGTTACTTTTAACTCAATTACAAAAAATGAAGTGTTGGAGGGAATAAATAAAGCTCACGTCATTGATATGGATTTAGTCAAAGCCCAAGAGGCAAGGCGAGTGCTTGACCGTCTATGCGGTTATCTGGTTTCAAATCCGCTGTCAAATATTGCAGGCATGAGATTAACTGCCGGACGTGTTCAAAGTCCTGCTTTATTTCTTGTACTTGAAAGAGAAAAATCAATAAAAAATTTTGTAAGTACAACACATTATGGAGTTGATTTTATTTTTGAAGCTGATTTTAAAGCCACTTGGAAAACTGATAATTTTTTGGAAAATGAACAACATATTCTTGATAAAAATATGGCTGAAAAAATTTCAAATTTGACAAGTTTTAATGTTAAAGAATTTATCGAAAGTGAAAATAAACAAGCTCCGCCTGCTCCCTTTACAACTTCAAGTTTGCAACAAGTTTCAAGCAATAAATTAAAATTTTCCCCCAAAAAAACCATGGAAATTGCTCAAAAACTTTATGAAAACGGACATATTACCTATATGCGTACTGATAGCCCAAACTTATCAGATGAAGCCATTTCTGAGATTTTCAGGTATTGTGATAATAAAAATTTAGCCAGAGTTGAAAAAGCAAGAGTTTTTAAAAGCAAAGAAAATTCCCAAGAAGCTCATGAAGCAATTAGAGCAAGTCATATTGAAATTGAAGATATTAAAGCAAGTGAAGAGGAAAAAAATCTTTATGATTTGATTAGAAACAGAGCCTTGGCAAGTCAATTGCAAGATGCAATTTATAAGGTTCGCAAGGTTATTTTACAATCAGAATTTGAGGGAAAAGAAATCATTCTTGAAGCCCAAGGAAAAACCCTTATTTTTCAAGGCTGGAAACTTCTTTTTGAAGATAGCCAAGACTTTGAAGAAAATGATGACGAAGATAATAATATTCCAAAATTGGAAGAAAACAGCTTGCAACAAGTTATATCTGCAACAGTTCAAACCAAAAAAACTAAACCACCTGCAAAATATACTCAAGCTTCATTAATTCATGATTTGGAAAAATTCGGCATAGGTCGTCCTGCAACCTATGCAAATATCATGGAAAATATAATCAGCAGAGAATATATCAAAGAAGTTAAACAAAAACTTGAACTAAGTGACAAGGGTGAAAAGCTGATTGATTTAATGCAGGGAAATTTTTCCTTTTTAGATCTTGGTTTTACAAAAAATATGGAAGATAAACTTGATGAAATTGCCCAAGGCAAAAGTAGTTATTTTGCGATAATATCTGAAAATTATAAAATTTTAGAAACTGAACTACATAAATTTAAACAAGCAAATTCAATTCCATGTCCTAATTGTCAAAATTTAAATCTAGCTCATAAATTTAAGGCTAAAACCTATGATTTTTTTGCTTGTCCTGACTGTGAAAATACCTTTGATAATCAAGACGGAAAACCGATTATTAAGGATAAAGGCGAAAAAACAGAATTTAAATGTCAAAAATGTCAAAATATTTTACTCAAGAAACCAACAAAAAATGGGGGCGTGTGGTTTTCTTGCTCAAACTTTCCAAAGTGTAAAGAAAGGTATTGGGCAGATGAGAATGGAAACCCTAAAATGTAAGGAAATATGTATGAAAAAAATTATATTATGCCTTTTTGCTTTACTATTTTTACAAAATCAAGCCCTTGCAGGTAATTGTCCAGAAGATTCTGTCGTTGAAGAAATCAAAAAAGCTCAAACAGATTTTATTACTGAAATTTATGATACGGCTGTCGGAAATCCCAGTGATTCAAGAGAGTTTGCAAATTGTTTAAGCAGTATTGAGGATATTGGGGATATTTTTTCCATGGGAATTTCTCTGCCTTCCATGGACGATATTCTGGATAAGGTTTGTGATGAACTTGATCATCAATTAAAAAATGCCATAAACGAAGCCAAGGACAAAGTAAAAGAATTATTGACACACCAAATAAACACTGGACATTAAAATAAAAATTTGCTATAATTCTC
>CAYJGE010000066.1:0-15782 GCA_964369835.1 uncultured Mailhella sp. | reverse complement strand
CCCTTTCCTGAAAAAACAAATTTCAACTATGTTTGTTTTTTAGATTTAAAATAGGGTATAAAGTAATTTATTGATAATATATTTTAATACAGTAACGGAGTGATAGTTATTTTTATTTATTATATCAATATATTATATATTTAAAATTAGCCGAACAGTAGTGGTTTTAAGTTCCCGATTTGGCGAGGAGATTGCCACACTCGTTTCACTCGTTCGCAATGACACACTTTTAATTTTTTATTTCATTAGCCGACAATTTTAACTCTAAGATATATCAAGAAAAAACAAAAGCGGTAACAATTGCGAGGAGGTTCGCAAGAACCGACGTGGCAATCTCCCCATTAAAGGCTGTCCCCGTTAAAAGCTATCTTAAGTTCCCGATTTGGCGAGGTGCTATATTTTATAATTTTTATCCTCCAAGCAGTGTTTTTTTATCTGTATTTGCCTTGGTACTTAACCCTGATGCGCTTGTTAAAATTGTATTGCTTTTACCTGTTGCACTGGCAAGCTGTCTTCTTTTATCATCTCCTGCTTGCTTCACTCCCTCGTCCACCGAAGTCGGCATTGGTGCAGGCACTTCCACAGCCGCAACTTCAGGAGTTTCCACTTTTGGTGTGCTTGGCATTTTTGAACTTCCTCCTCCCATAAAACCTCCATTTTATTTGATATTAAGTTTAAAGAAACGCTTGTTTAATCAATTATTTTTTAAAACACTGATTACTCCGTCAACATATTTATTTTTTTCTTGAAAATAGCAACTTTTTGGCAAGGTTAAAGTAATTTGAAAGCCGATTTTTTGAATAAAATTTAATGCATGTCTATAGCTTTTTGGGGTATGCCCCATTAATCCACTGATGATAAATTCATTTTTTTCATCTTTTGCAGATAAAAGGCTTTGAGTGACATAATTTCCAAGTTCAATTTGTTCTCCAACAGCATTTTTTTGTATACAAAAATGAATCATCGCCATTTTTCCAAGTAAGTTATTTAACCAATACATGGCAATCAATTGATTATTTTGATTTCCCACCAAACGAAGATCCAAGCTGTCTGAGTTTGCCCAATCAACAAACTCCTCTGCATTTTTTGGTAAATATTCATAAAAAGTTATTTTTGCCATTTTGGAAGCTGATAATTGCGTCCAAAAATCCATTAAAATATTTTTATCAACTTCCTTTGCCCAAACAGTATAATATTTTTCACCCCTATGTATTTTCATGGATTTGCCCTTATAGAGACCTCTGCACAATTATTAATTTTTAATAAAAAGCTGTTTTTAGAATGAAATTTTTTATTTTTAGACAAATTTTTGTGCAGAGGTTTCAATATTCAAAAAAATTATGGGCTGAAACCATGTTTTCTTGTTTTGGCATGGGAAAAACAGACCCCAATTTACTATCTAAAACCCTTGCCAAACAATCAAGCATGTCGTCATGCTTGGAAACAGGAAAATTTAAATATTCATTTTTATAAAATTCCTGCACCAAATCCACTACAGTTCTGTCCAATCGCAAATAAACTATTTTGGGCATGAACCACATTCTGCCCTGCTCAAAAATTGGCACAAGACGCCGTATTCTATCAACCTTGGCCATTGCTCCCCCAAGTTCGATTATGGAAAAACGATAATTTTCTTGCTCCATTCTATATCTGATATGCTCAATATCAGCCTGTATGCCATATTGTTCATAACCTACTGTTATTGGTTTATATTTTCTATGCAAATCAAAAAGAGCCTCAGCCCTTTCATGCAAAGCAAGCCTGTCATGTACTCCGTCCAAAACATAATAATAATTATCATGATTTAGCCCAATTACCCAAATAGATGTATAATCAGAAGCTTCTTTTTTGCTTGAGGCAGGGTCAACCACAATATAAATGTTCATATTTTTGGCAATGGTGTTTGAATTTGTTTCAAAAGGTAAAGTTAAAAACCATTCCTTTTTAAAGCCCATGGCATTATCCGCCAAAGGGTTTTGTAACATTTGACAAGAAAAAACATAGGGCCCCATATCTCGCCTTTTCTTTGCAAGCACAGCATCAGCCAAGAAAACAGCCTTGCCATCACTTTGACCATTATCGGTTGCCGCATGTATTCTTGGCAAAACACTGCCCTGCTCTATGATTAGAAAATAGGTATCGGAAGCATGATAACGAGTTCCAATCATTCTGATTTTTCCTTCCCTTGAACCCAAATTCAAGGAAAGCCTCCAAGCATCGGTAGTTTTTTTGATTTGTTCGGGAGTATTCACACTTTCCAAGGTAACCACATCATCATAAATCAATAAATCAAAATGCTTACCTGTTGGTTGGCCGTCCACCAAGCCCCAAGCCTCAAGGCTTGCTTCCTTGGGATTATTGTTTCTTTTAACTATCAGTCCACCGTCCTCACTCCATGTTCTTGTTCTTGCCTCTGATTTTTCAGGGGGATTTATATGAGGAAAATAGAGCAATAAAAGACTGTTTGTTTCCCATTCTCTTTTAATTTGCCTTAAAAAGGCCTTGGCAATGGGACGAGTATGACTGAAAATTCCCACAGTCAAATTTGGATTAAGCAATAAATTTTGGATAGTTAAACCAATGGTTATAATGGTTGATTTATAATGTTCCCTTGCCCATAAATCCAAATGTCCGTCAGGTGATTTCTGCACTTCACGACAACGGGCAAAGAGCCAATCATTATCAATATCCTTTCTGTTCATTCCATAGACAAGCAAGTAAAATAAATCCCCAAGCAATAAGGATTTTATATCTTCACAGGTTTTACATTCCTCATGATATGGAATTGCCTCGGTAAAAATAAAACAATCCTCTCCTGAAAAACCAAGTTCAAGAACTTTTTGAATATAATTATCATGCACTTTCTTGTATTGTTGCTTTGCCTTTTGCCTAGTTGTTGCCAAAACCGGTAAACCCATTTTATTTTTTCGCATAATTTTCTCGTGCTAAGGCTAAATTTTAAATTCTTCCAAACTAAACCACGTCAATCCGTTTTTGTATTTTTTGAGGAGGAAAACCACGTTTTTTTGAAACATTCCACGACGCCTGACGGCTGGGCGAGTTTTTCCCCTCAAACGTAAGCAATCGCTTCCCCCTTTCCTTAAAAAACAAATTTTTCTAACATATTGTTTTACATTTATTTTTCTAAAAGAACTTTTTAAATATTTTTATTTTTGAAAGTAATTTTCACAAGCGGATTGACGTGCAAACTAAACAGTTCTGGTATATTGCACATTTATTTATAAATATGTTTAGTCTATACTTTCTAAAGGCAAAGGGTCATGAATATCACAAATCATTATTCCATAGTGTATTCTTCTTGATAAGAGCACCATCTTGGACTTAAGGGTTTCCGAATTTGAATGGCTTAGCAAATATCCGGCCGCACCTCTGTAATCATCAAGTCTTAAACTTGCAAAAACAGAACGCATTTTTAAAACCCTTTCCACCCCCAAGATATGAGCAAGCATAATTAATGTATCTATGCGAATTAATGCACTGTCACCTGAGCCATTCGGCATTTTTAATATTTCCCAATTAGTTTTTGAGCTATTTGAACTATTTGAACTATTTGAACCATTTGAAAGGGGCATGTTTTTAAAGCTATTGTTTGTATTGGAACTATTTGCTTGCTGTAAATCATTCTTATATGTGTCTTTAAAAAAGTCTGCCTCTTGCCTTGAGTTCCCGCATAAAATTTCTTTGCCTTTTGAAGGATTTTTTACGTTTTTTAAACCGTTTTTTTTTGACTTGGTTTTTTCAAATTTTTCCAAACTCTTTGACATTTGGGTATTAGGTAAACAATAGGCATTGTGACAAAGATTTATAAGTCTTCTAAAGCCTGAACTTTTTTGAACTAAAACTTCATAATAATTTATAATATCTTGTTCCAAAAAAGCTGAAGCTGTTTCCATATCTATTTGCAAACCACATTCAAGGACATATTTTTCAATTTTGTCTTGATAATCTATACAACTGTATTCATTATCATTTTTACAAACTTCATAAAGCCCCGTTTTGTCATAAAGGATTACGGCACTTGCCAAATCATCATCATAATCATTCAAAAGTTGTGGGTCTTGCATAAGCCTATGTCCAAAGCCTATACATATTTCACCAAGTTCATTTTTATAAGGCACAGCACTAAAACCTTGTTGTTTGATTTCACTCATGAGAACACTGCTTGGAATTGACATAAATTCTCCCTTTGCCATGCTTGGCTTTTTTCGGCTATTCGGCCAATCTTTTAAGGAAGCACTGATTAATTCTTTTTTGAGAATTAATCAGAAAGGCACACTGCCTTTACTCGCCCCCATGAAACATGGGGGACGCAAAAAACGCGATTTTTGCTCTCGTTTCGGCGTGCAAAATAGCCATTTTATGTCTATTTTATAAGGAAACACTTTCAATAGTTTTAAGATTTTTGAAAGCGTTTCCTTAACGCCTAAAAACCTTATATCACAGCTTTTTTTTGCAGATTTTTAAATGACAGAAAGAACTGAGCCCGACACTATCAGGAGCATAGTTCTTAAAATACTTGACAAAGTTTTTATTGGGAATATTTTAAATAAAAAATCCCTATAATTTTATAGGGATATAAAAATGAATTTATTGGGCCAATAAAAATATAACTACTTTTCTAGTCTTATAATTTATAAAAAAATATGTTTTTTTTTAATGAAAAACTGTTTTTATAAATATTTTATTGTTTTATTTTAGATAATTACGGAATAAAAAAAATATTTTTTTAGATGAAAATTAATTTAAAAAACCTCTGCCAATTCATTGAACAGAGGTTTTATAACATTATTTAATAACTTTTCTTGGTTTGGAACCTTGGGGTGGCCCAACTATTCCTTCTCTTTCAAGCTGGTCAATTACTCTGCCTGCCCTACCAAAGCCAAGTTTAAATTGTCTTTGAATCATGCTTATGGAAATTTCTTCCATTTCCAAAACCCTTTCTAAAATTGTATCATACATGGGGTCAAAACTATTATCTGAACTTGTTTTTTGTTCCACATTATGATTTGCATAGGCAGTAAAATCAACTAAATATTCAGGTGTATTTTCTTTTTTCCAAAAATCAACAACAGCATTAACTTCTTCATCGGTCACAAAAGCACCATGCATTCTTTGAATGGTACCAGCCCTTGGTTTATAAAGCATATCTCCCTTTCCAAGCAAGGCTTCAGCTCCGACCGTATCCAAAATAGTTCTTGAATCCGTCCCACTTGTGACTTGGAAAGCAATTCTTGAGGGAAAGTTGGCTTTAATCAAACCTGTTACAACATCAACACTGGGGCGCTGGGTTGCTATGATTAAATGAATACCGGCGGCTCTGGCAAGTTGAGCAAGTCTGACAATGCAGGCCTCAACTTCCTTGCCTTTTTGCATCATTAAATCGGCAAGCTCGTCAATAATAATCACCAAATATGGCAAGGGCAAAAGTTTTTTATCAGATTCATCAAAAACAGAATTTGATTCCTGAGAATTTTTTTGATCAACAAGCTTATTATATTCTGTATAGTTACGAACTTTCAAATTATGAAACAATTCATAACGCTGATCCATTTCATCAATTGCCCAATTTAAAGCATTTTTTGCCAAATCCATGTCCGTTACAACAGGGTGCACCAAGTGGGGCAAATCGGCATACATGGCAAGCTCTACCCTTTTGGGGTCAATTAACAGCATTTTTACTTGATTAGGCTTTGCCTTATAAATAATACTCAAAATAATGGAATTTAAACAAACACTTTTTCCTGCTCCTGTGGCTCCTGCAACCAAAAGATGAGGCATTTCTTCAAGTTTTCCGACAGTTGGCTCACCAAAAATATTTTTGCCTATGCCAAGGGTCAAGAGGGAATTTGACTCTTTGAATGCACTGCTTTCGATTATTTCTCTAAAACTGACAGTTTGCCTCTTGTCATTGGGTATTTCAATGCCCACCGTATCCGTGCCCGGGATTGGCGCTTGAACCCGAACAGCAATGGCCTTGATTGCCATGGCAATATCTTTTGACAAAACTTCAAAACGTTTGGCTTTTACACCACGTTCGGGACGTATTTCAAACATAGTGACAACTGGGCCCGGTTTTATGCCTGCCAAATGTCCGCTCACATTAAAATCCAGCAAGCCTTGCATTAGTTTTTCACCCTTTTCATTCAAACTTTGCTGGCTTGGTAAATCATTATTAATCGGAATTTTTGTCAATAATTCGGTTGAGGGCAATAAATGTTCTTTTGAAGATTCCACATCTTGCGTATTCAAATCAATTTTTTCAGAGTTTTTTGAACTTTTTGAGCTAAAAACATTATTCCAAAAATTCTTCTTTTCTTGTTCAGGCAAGTTTAAATCTTCATTCTTATTTTCATCATCCACATTAATATCCAAATCATCTTCAAATCTTTGGCTTGAAAAATTAAGCGGATCTTTCTCATCATTTAAATTTTTATTATCATTCAAACTTTCATCATCAGGTTTATCCAAATTAATTTCAGGCATTTTTTTATTCAAAATATTGGAAAACACAGGAAGTTTTTGGGGTATTTTATTGGCAACGGTCTTAGTACCCTTAAATAAAATATTGGAAAATTTAGAAAAATAAGTTACCCAAGAAATGTTAAAGCAGAGCTGAATGGACAAAATAAATAGGAAAAACCAAACAATGGCACCGCCGACAGGATTGAAAAAATTATGAGACATGGCATATAACCAAGCTCCAAAAAATCCTCCTCCCTGAATGTCTTTAATTCCAAGGGTGAATGCTTCCGCCAAACCAAGGAAGCAGGTGGACAGAATAAAATAACCAAGCATGCTATACCAAGGAATAATAAGCCACTTGGTCACAAAAATAATTCCTATGGCCAAGAAAAACAAGACAAAAATATAGGAAGCAAGTCCAAAAATATCGACTAAAAAACCTGATAAATAAGCTCCAAATGTGCCTGCATAGTTTTTAATATCATGGGACGTGTTTGAAGAGTGATTAAATGTTGGGTCTGAAATATCAAAACTCCACAAACTTAATCCTATTATTAGGCTCATAAACAGAAAAAAAAGCCCAAATACTTCTCTAAATTGCTTAGGACTTTTCGTAAGCCCTCCTTTGTGATATTTTATATTAGTCCACACTAAACCATTTAAAATTCTTATAATAAAAAAAAACTTTACCTCGAAAAATTCTTATAATCAAAACCTTACCCCAAAACGGGGAGATTGCCACGTCCTCACCCCTTGCGGGCTTCGTCCTCACAATGACCTTTCTCAAGCAGTGTCATTGCGAACGAGTGAAGCGAGTGTGGCAATCTCCTCGTAAAATCGGGAACTTAAGACAGCCTTTAACGGGGAGATTGCCACGTCAAGTTGTTCCAACTCTCCTCGCAATGACAGCCGATATTTTTTTCTTGATATATCGTAGAGTTAGTTTTGAAAAATTGAAACAAGAAAAAACTATTCACGCCCTAAATATTCATCGCTTCTGGTATCAACTTTAACCTTATCACCAAGCTTTACAAAAGTAGGAACTTGAATTAAAATACCTGTTTCCAAAGTAGCAGGCTTAGTAACATTACTTACAGTATCCCCTTTCGCAACATCTTCTGTTTCAACAACTTCAAGCACTAAGGTGATTGGAATTTCAATGTCAATTGGTTTACCTTTATATAAAAGCACCTTTACTTCTTGAGCTTCTTTTAAATAACGCTCTTTACCGCCACAAAATTCAGCTTCCAATTGTAACTGTTCATAACTGACCATATCCATAAAAACAAGTTCTGCACCTTCTTTATAAAGATATTGCATATCTCTTTGTTCAAGATCGGGACGCCCCACTTTTTCACCTGAACGAAAAGTATTGTCAACAACACGTCCATTTAAAATATTACGCAATTTGGTGCGAACCATGGCACCACCCTTACCCGGCTTAAAGTGTTGAAACTCAACAATTTCAAAGGGTGTACCATCAATTTCAATTTTTAGCCCACGTTTAAAATCTGTGGTAGAAAACATATAAACCTCTCTATAAGATTAAATTACTTTTAGCCTTATAACCCATAAGTGCCTGAACTGCAAGCACATAACTTTCAATTCCAAAACCTGCTATTAACCCTATTGAATAATTAGCAAAAAGACTTGTAGACCTTAATAAATCACTTGCCGAACCTCCACTTGAAGCCCTTGCCAAAATATTTGAAAGGTGAACTTCCACAAAGGGAATATTTATCCAAGCAAGACAATCTGCAAGAGCCAAGGAGGTATGAGTAAAAGCACCGGCATTTAAAACAATACCCATTAAAGTATTATCCAAGTATTCCTGTCTGGCTAACTCCAAACGATCAATGATTTCACCCTCATGATTTGACTGAAAAACCTCAAGTTCCGGAGCATTTGGCAAGGTTGAAATCAACTCCAAAGCTCTGTCCATATCATCGTTACCATAGATTTCAACATTTCTTTTTCCCAAAAATTTCAAATTAGGACCATTTACAATTAAAATTTTATCCATTTAACTTCCTTATTTTCATATTTATTATTAAAATTTTATTTATTTATAAAAGCTTGACTTGCTTTTTTTTATAAGCTGATTAAGATAGTTTTTCAACATGAATCAATTATTATAAAATTTTAACTCGTTAATCAAAATTATTTACATTAATACATACAGCATAATTTATTGTATAATAGCTCTTATTTTTGTCAATATTTGAATTTAATTAAATCGGTGATAAAATGGAAGATTTTAAATTTCCTGAACTTATTTTGGAACAAACCCTCTATACCTTGGATCAATTAAAAAATGCGGGACAAGGTTTAGCACATATTGCCTTGGCAGGCCGTTCAAATGTTGGTAAATCTTCATTGATTAATGCCCTTGCCAAAAGAAAACAATTGGCAAAAGTCAGTGCCACTCCCGGCAAAACCCGTTCTGTTAATCTGTATAGGGTTGCAAAGCAAGATTTATATTTAACCGATTTGCCCGGTTATGGTTATGCCAAAAGGTCAAAAAGCGAAAGAGAACTTTGGGGAAATTTGATTGAAAAATACTTGCTTGAATGTGAAAATTTAGCCGCCATTGCCATCTTACTTGATTGTAGACTTGATCCACAAGAAGCTGATATTATTATGGTTCAATTTGCAATCAACCATAATATTCCCATTATTCCCATTTTGACAAAGGCAGATAAATGCACCCAAACCTTAAGACATCAAAGACAATCCCAATGGGCTGTAATGATTAGAGATGAACTTGCTCTTCCCGTTTCCGCCATGACAGGGCTTGGACTTGCCGAGCTTTGGCAAACATTGATTGCAAGTGCCAATGAATTTAATCAAGCCCATGATTTTCATACAGAGGAAAATACAATTCAAGACTCTAATATTACTGAAAATAATACTGATGAAACCAATAATGAACAAAAGCCTGTTTTAGATGATGGCATAGTGCAAAAAACTAAAATTCGGACAAAGCGCGGAGCATTTGCCAAGGAAAAACAAGAAAATGCACAAGCCCAAAAGTTGAAAGAAAAACGCAAGGCACAGGCTGAAAAAAACAGACAAAAACATAAAAAAAATAAAAATTAAATATATTAGGAAAATCATGCCTCAATTTTCAACATTAAATGAAGCCCAACTTGAAGCCGTCACAACCATTGACAGTCCTGTTTTGCTCATTGCGGGAGCAGGCAGCGGAAAAACAAGAACCATAGTTCATCGCATTGCCTATCTACATTCAAAAAATGTATATGCCCATCAAATTTTACTACTGACCTTTACCCGTAAAGCAGCCCATGAAATGCTGCACAGAGCAAGTCAATTACTGGAGACAGATTTATTTGGTTTGCAAGGCGGAACATTTCATGCCTTTGCCTATGGTATTTTGCGTCAATTTCCGCCCTCTTGGGCAAATACTGCCCTAAGTATTTTAGATTCTTCCGACAGTGCGGCCATTATCAGCCATTGCAAAGATATTAAAAAACTTGGTAAAAAAGACAGAGCATTTCCCAAAAATCAAACACTATTATCCATTTTCAGCAAAGCTCGCAATAAAGAGCTTAGCATTGAAGAAATAATTAGCCGTGAAAGCAATCATTTGCTTGCCTATTTGGAAGAAATCATTGAAATTGAAAAACTCTATACCCAATACAGAAAAGATCATTTTTTATTGGACTATGACGACTTGTTATTTCAATTGGAAATTGAATTGCAAGAAAATAAAAAACTTGCCGAATATATGCAAGAAAGATTTAAATATATTATGGTGGACGAGTACCAAGACACCAATAAGGTACAAGCAAGACTGGTTAAACTTTGCACAGGCACTGAAAATAATATCATGGCCGTTGGCGACGATGCCCAGTCCATCTATGCCTTTAGGGGGGCAACAATTCAAAATATTTTAGATTTTCCAAATTTATTTAAAGATACCAAAGTGTTAAAATTGGAAGAAAATTATCGCTCCTTTCAGTCAATTTTAAATATTGCCAATGTAATTTTGGAAAATGCCAGCATAGGTTATCAAAAAAATCTTTTTTCAAAAAAAGAAGAAAAAGATAAGGCATCTGTAATTATTTACAGACCGTTAAGCGATATAACCCAAGCCAAATTGGTCGGAAAGAAAATTTCAACCCTCTTGAAAAGTTCAAAACCCAATGAAATTGCTGTATTATTTAGAGCAGGTTATCAATCATATCATTTGGAAGTTGAACTAAATATCTTGGGCATAGGTTTCAAAAAGTATGGTGGGGTAAAATATACGGAAGCCGTGCATATAAAAGATGTTTTGGCCTTTGCCAGATTATTGATCAATCCCCTTGATTTGCCTGCCTTTGAAAGAATTGCTTCCTTGCATAAGGGAGTTGGGCCAAAAACTGCCCACAAAATTTTTTCTTATATAGTTCAAAACGATACAAAAAACTTGGAAAAAGCCTGCGCCAAATATCCCGATCTTTGGAAAGACATAGATTTATTGACAAAAATGCAAGCAAAAGTGCATAATAGCAAGGATTATCCGCCTGAAGAGATTTTAAAAACATTGATTGATAATTATCAGCCTCGAATGGAATGGATCTTCCCCGATGATTATCCACGCCGACAGCAAGGACTTGAGGAATTAATCAATATAGGGCGTTCCTATACGGATTTAGCCTTGTTTATGGCGGATTTATGCCTTGAAAACCCCGATGACAAAGATAATGATGATCATAAAATAATTTTATCCACAATTCATTCAGCCAAGGGGCTTGAATGGGAGCATGTATTGATTTTGGATTTGGTGGAAGATCGTTTTCCCTCAAGGCATGCCATCACCAGAGCCGATGACTATGAAGAAGAAAGGCGTTTATTATATGTTGCCTGCACCAGAGCCAAGGAAAGTTTAAGTTTGTTTGTGCCTCAAAATATTTTTCAAAGAGCCATGGGTTTTGAAGAAAGGGCTGTTCCAAGCCCCTTTATTTGTGAAATACCAAACAGCCTTTACGAAGAATATTTTGAACAATATGGCGGTGTATTGATTAAAAAAGAAAGAAAAATAAATACAAAACCCTTCATAAAAACCGAGCCTTTAAATAAATCAAGTAATCATATTATTTATCGTAATACCAAGGAAGATTTTAAGGAAGAAAAATCTTGCATAACTTCCGATAAATCAAAAATCAATAATTTTTCAAGTTCAAAAGGAAAGCCAAAATCGCAAGAAAAACCAAAATCGCAAGGTCAAACCATAAAAGAAGATATGTCAAGTCAAGACAGTAAGACAATAAATAATAAGGCATTTGGCTATTGTACCCATAAGGTATTTGGAAGAGGAAAAATTATTGAAGAAATTGATAATGATAAAATCAGGGTCAACTTTACGGGCTTTGGATTAAAAGTTATTATGAAAAACTATGTAATTTATGAATAATATATTAAATTTTTTGAGACGATAATGATTAAAAAAAATATTTTTTTGGCTGAGTCATCGGCATTGGTTAAACTTGGCCTGCCAATCTTACTTGGGCAACTTGCCCAAATGTCCATGTCCTTTGTGGACACTGTGGTAGCCGGAAGAGCAGGGGCAGTGGAAATGGCAGGGGTTGCCATTGGCGGTTCCTTTTGGGCGCCTTTAATTCTTTTGGGTCAGGGCATTTTAAATTGTATCAGCCCCCTGGTTGCTCAAGGTCTTGGTGGCGGCTATGATAAAAGTTTACGGCACTATTGGCGGCAAGGTTTTTGGTTGGCACTTTTTTTAACCATATTTTTATTTGCCACAATTAGTTTTATTGCCTATGGTTTTGGAAGATATGAAAGCATTGAAAAGGAATTGGCTTTAGTTTCAACCAACTATATCAATTATATCAGATGGGGTATTCCCGGCCTTTTACTTTTTTTTGTTTGCAGGCTTTATTTGGAAGGCAGGGGCATGACAAAACCCTCCATGATTGCCGGTTTTGTGGGTTTAATTTGTAATATCCCCCTAAATTATATCTTTGTTTTTGGTTATTTTGGTATGCCAAAACTTGGAGGGGCAGGCTGTGGACTTGCCACTGCAATTATTTGTTATATTATGCTTTTTGTTATGCTTTATTATGTGGTTAAGCATTATCCAACAACCATGGGCATTGTCAGACCTCAATTTAAAATGATTAAAAGATTATTTAAAATTGGTTTACCAAATGGAATTGCCCTATTGCTTGAAGTTTCTTCATTTGCCCTGATTTCCTTTTTTATTGCTCCCCTCGGCAGTCTTATTGTGGCAGGGCATCAAGTTGCCATGAATACCAGTGCCATGGTTTTCATGATTCCCCTCTCACTTGGCATTGCCACAAGCATTAGGGTTGGTATGTATTTGGGGGCAGGCGAATATAAAAAAGCCATACATGTTAGGCAAACAGGTAAAATAATGTCACTTATCACAGGTGTTATTTTATTTATTTTAATCATAGCCTTTAGGCATGAAATAGCCGGAATTTATTCAATTGACGAAAAAGTAATTGAAATTGCATCATTTATTTTATTATTTGCAGGATTATATCAAATTCCTGACAACTTACAAATAGTTTACTTGGCGGCATTAAGGGGCTATAATGACACAAAAGCCATATTTATCATTTCAATTATTGCCTATTGGTGTGTAAGTTTACCACTTGGTTATCTGCTTTGTTTAACAGATTTAATTGTTCCAAGAATGGGAGTAAAAGGTTTTTGGATAGGCTTGATTGCAGGGCTCAGTGTTGCCACTGTTTTACTGGTAATCAGGATTTATCAACTTGAAAAACTATCACCAGAAAAAATTAAAGCAAAACTTTTAAAATAATTTTAATTATCTGTTTAGAGGTTGTATCATGTTATTTAATCTAAGTTTTGAACCCGATATTAATCATTATATTCCAAGTAAGGAAGATTGTTTTAGATTATGGGATAAGTATCAAATGCTTGACAATATTAGAGAACACAGCATAATGGTGGCAAAGGTTGCCCTTTTTCTCTATGAGCAAGCAAAAGATATGAATTATGATGTTTCAAGGGAATATGTTTTGGCGGCAGCTTTGCTTCATGATATTGCCAAAACCTATACCATAAAATATGGTGGAGATCATTCATCATTGGGCGCCGCCTTTATTCGAGAGGAAACAGGCAATCCCTATTTGGCACAGGCCATTATTTCCCATGTTTTTTGGGGCTGGAAAGAGGGTGAACTTGCTGTAAACAATAAACCTTGGCGACTTCCCTTAATGGTTTCCCACGCCGATAAAAGAATTTGTCATTGCCAAGTTGTCAGTGTGGACAAAAGGTTTGAAGATTTAATGAAAAGATACGGAACCGACCCTGTTAGAATTGAAATCATTTCTGCCGACCATAAGCAAAGCAAAAAACATGAAAAAGCCTTACTGGATCATGGTTTTAATCTAAATGTCAACCACGAAATATTGGATCAGATTATTTTATAAAATCTTAACCCAATACATATAGAGCGTTAACTTTTTGTAGATTATTTTTTCAGAAATTAATATTAGTTAAAAGTAATCAACAATAAATCAAAGTGCTATAATTTTCATGGTAATTTTCATGACAAAAAAAAACTTAAAATTCAGTTTCCAACAGTTTAAGCATTTAATATCCCGATTTCAGGAGAGTATATGGACAGTCTAATCATGGAAGGCGCAGTTCCTTTAAAAGGACAAATAAGCGTAAGCGGTTCTAAAAATGCAGCCTTGCCCATTTTATTTTCAGCAATTTTATTTGACAAACCCATAACTTTTGAAAATGTTCCCAATCTAAGGGATATTCACACCACGGCTCAGCTTTTACAAAATTTGGGCTTTGATGTTGAATTTGCTGACAACAAAATGCAAATTGTCCCTATGAATGAAATTTATTCTGAAGCACCTTATGAATTAGTCAAAACCATGCGTGCTTCCGTGCTTTGCCTTGGCCCTCTGTTGGCAAGACTTGGTCAAGCCAGTGTTGCCATGCCCGGAGGTTGTGCCATAGGAACCAGACCTGTGGATTTACATTTATCTGCCCTAGAAAAAATGGGCACAGAATTTACCCTTGACAGCGGTTATATTAAAGGACGTTGCCAAAAATTAATTGGAAGCCACATTCAATTTGATTTTCCAACGGTCGGCGGAACGGAAAATATAATGATGGCTGCCTGTTTGGCAGAGGGAACAACCATTTTGGAAAATGCCGCCAGAGAACCTGAAATTGTTGATTTGGCAAATTTTTTAAATTCTTGTGGTGCAAAAATAATGGGTGCAGGGCAATCAACAATCAAAATTGAGGGTGTAACTTCCTTGGAGCAAAAGGAAAGCTATTCCATAATGCCCGACAGAATTGAGGCAGGAACATATTTAATTGCGGCCGCCATGACCAATGGCGAAATTTTAGTCAAAAATTGTCCCCATCAAGACATGGAAGTTTTCATGGACAAATTAATTGATTGCGGACTTGATTTAAAAATAATGGGTAATGATGTTCTTGCAAAAAGAAAAAGTGAAAGTTTATTTGCTGTGGATATAAGTACCAGACCCCACCCGGGTTTTCCGACAGACATGCAAGCCCAAATGATGTCTTTATTGGCATTAAGTAGCGGTTCTTCTGTGATTGAAGAAACAATATTTGAGAATAGATTTATGCATGTTCCCGAATTAATTCGTCTTGGCGCAGATATTAGACTGAAAGGACATTCTGCCATTGTTCGAGGTGTGCCTGCCTTGACAGGGGCTCCTGTCATGGCTTCGGATTTGAGAGCAGGGGCTGCCATGGTTTTGGCAGGTCTTGTGGCAGACGGCAGAACAAGTGTTTCGAGGATTTACCACTTGGACAGAGGTTATGAAAATATGGAATTAAAATTGGAAAAAGTTGGCGCCCGAATAAAGAGAGTGAAAGAATAGGGTGTGTTTCTAAATTCTTTAATGTTATAATAAAGACTTAACTTTATTTATGATAAAAATTTAAAATTTTACCTTTCCCCCTTGTGCTCGCTTGCGTAAGCACTATAAGGGGGGTGTCATATTAATGAGCGTAGCGAAGTAATATGACGGGGGGTTCACGTTCCATTAAATCGCTTTTTGCTTCTCCTTACAGAGTGCATAAACGATTTAATAACTATTCGTTTTGACAAGCAAAAAGCGAGGTAGTGTCATAAAATAGCGGGTGAAATAAGGCAGGCTTTCAAGAGCAAGGAAGGCGAAAAATTTTTGAGGGAGTGTACTCGAGTACATGACCGATAAAATTTACAGCCTGACGCAGATATTGGAAGTCTGACTGGTTTACCCCTATATTTTATGACAATAAAA
>CAYJGE010000065.1:0-16071 GCA_964369835.1 uncultured Mailhella sp. | reverse complement strand
TTTTCCCCCCTCAAACTCCCCCCTTCCTGAAAAAACATTTTGTCAAACAATAATATAATTATTTGATTTATTGATGTTTTGTTTGATATTAAAAATTATAGCTATGATTTTTTAAAAACTAAAATGGCGTATCCAAGAAAATATGTGTGTTTTTTTTAAGCGTTTAAATCAAGAAGTTGTTCTGATTGTGAAGTTTTTATAGGTGTATTGCCGCTTTTTACCATTTTTTCTGATGAATTAGGCTGATTTTGTTGAAAAAGCTTTAAAAAATCTTGATTATTTTTGGGGTATTGAATGGAATTGTTGGCTATTTCATAATTTTGTAAGGAATTATTTTCCTCACTTAATTTTGATTCATTTTCCAATTTTTTCTCATTATCCATTTCTTCCATGAGTTCTTGTGCAAATTCAGTCAATTGCTTTGATATATCGGGATTTGTCATGCTATAATCTTGAGATAAGCCTTGTACAAACTCCAATAACTCCTCATCACTGATTTCACTTGTCATTAATGATTTAGAATTCATTATGGCAGCTTTTACATTATTGCCTGTAATTTCTAGTTGTTCTTCAAATAATTGTTTAAACTGGGCTTCAGATGTTTTCATATAGGCATCGGCAAAACTTTCCCCTGATTTTACAAGTTCAAGCATCTGGGCGGTAAAATTTGCCGAGTTAAGTTTTTCTTCGGGCTTGCTAAGCTCTTCTTCTATTTTATTTTGTTCTTCTTTGGCTTTTAAAACAGACTCGTCAATAAAGATTTCATTAAAACTTTCATTTTCAGTTGTGGTTTGAGTTTCTAAAATACTTTGAAAAATATCAGTATTTGCACCACTATTATTTACCATGGACATAAAAATAGATGAATACTCTGATGTGTTTTCAGATGATGAAATTTTCATAAATATCTCCTTTTAAAAATTTAACTTTTAACATAGCAAATTTATTGCAATACTTATGCCATTTGCTATTCTTTGGTTAACTTTGTGCCTGTTCCTTGGGTTGCAACTCCCATGGCTTTGGTTGTGAATGCTGATTGGTGGGAAAACTTAGATGAAACATCTAAAGAAGTTTTCACTTTGGCATTTGAAACACCAAGTACCCATGAATTTTTAGAAAAATATGAAAATCAATTGGTTGCTGACTGGGGTGTAAAAACTGAAAACACTTGGAAAGCACCATTAACAGAGGAGCAAGAAGAAGCTTGGAAGAAAATTCTAAATGATGCAGGCAAATCTTTTACAAATGATATGCCAAAAGAATTGCTTGATGCTATTGAAAGAACTCGTTAATAATTTACAAAACCCTTATCTTTTTCTTGAAAATGAATAATGCATAATTTTATCTATTAAATATTTAAAGTATTCGTTATATATATCTTCATCAATACTTGGATTTGACATTATTTTTAAAAGATAAGGGCTTGATTCATCTGTAAATGGGGGATGAATATGGTTAAATTCCCCCATTACAAAGCCTAATTTTTCATAAAACCCTTTGCGTCTGATTGAAATTTCATCAATAGGTGGATCTATTTCCAAAATAATAGGTGTTTTTGCCATTTCTTTTAAATATTTTAATAAATCTGTTCCAATATTTTTTCCTCTGGCACTTTCTAAAATGGCTAGGTGTTCAACGTAGATGAATTTATTTGTTCTCCATGTCAATAATAATCCTAAAACAGTTTTCTCATCATCTTTAACAATTTCAAAAAAATATTCTTTATCAGAAAGAACTTCAATTTGATCTTTCAAATTTCTTTGTTCAAAAATTGGAAAACTGTTTTTATAAATATCATAAGCGGCTTTAAAATCCGGCAAGTTACTGTCAATTATTCTAACAAGATTCATTTAATTTCCTAAACTTTAATATAATAAATCATTTTTTTAAATGAAGTGAAAAAACTATTTTTTTTCAAGCCAGTGCAATAAAACTTTGAACAATTGGGCAGCATTGATTGGTTTGGTTGTATGGTCGTTCATGCCGGCTTCAAGGCTTTTTTCCTTATCTTCTTCTGTGGCATGAGCCGTTACCGCAACAATTGGAATGTTTGCAAAGTTTGCATTTTCTCGAATTTTTTTGGCAGCAGTCAATCCGTCCATGTTTGGCATTTGAATATCCATAAAAACAAGATCAAACTTCTCTTTTTCCATTAGTTCACAACCTTCAATACCATCATTGGCAACAGTAACTTGAAAACCGACTTTTTCAAGGATAGTTTGAGCAACCATTTGATTTATTTTATTGTCTTCAACTAATAAGATTTTTTTCCCACCATGTTCAGAGCGTAAAATGTCTTCAACTTCTTGCCCGCGTAATCTTGGATCAGGGTCAAATAAAGCTCCCAAATCATTAATAAATGCATCATATAAAGTTGATGGTTTTAATGAATTTATAATTGTATAAACATCTGATTCTTGTTCTTCATCCATATTTGAATAATAAATCATAGGAATATTATTTAAATAACTTTTATCAACTTTTAAAATACTTTTTAATATGGCTATTTCACTAAAAAAGTGATGCAAAAGAATTATATCAGGCACATTCTCAGAATTTATCTGATTTTTAATGGAAATAATATCATCTGCAAAAACAATATTCATATATCCATACTGCAAAAGCATTTTATGTAAATTACTAAAGGACTTTTTATCCGGAAAAGCAAGTAAAATACAAACTTCTTTTATAGACTTACGAGTAATGGGAGTTTTTTGCAATTCTTTTTCTAATCGACAAGTAAAGTGAAAGGTTGATCCTTCGCCAAGGTTACTTGTGCACCAAAGATCTCCTCCCATTAAAGCAGCTAATTTCTTGCTTATGGCAAGTCCAAGTCCAAGTCCACCATAACGTCTGGTGTTTGAACTGTCTGCTTGAGTAAAACTTTCAAATATTTTTGATGTTTGCTCTTTAGAAATTCCAATGCCGGTATCTTGAACGGAAAAATGCAGTAATACTGTTTTCTCATTATCGCTTTCAACCCATGCATTAAGTTTAATACTACCCTCATTGGTAAATTTTATGGCATTACTGATCAAACTTGTCAGAATTTGATTTATTCGTGTTGCATTGCCAATATAACTTTTATCTGCTTCCGGAGCAAGATTTACTATATAGGTAATTTGATTTTTATCCACCAATTGCTCTACCAGTTTATTCACATCGAGAACAATGGATTTTACGGAAAATAATTTATTTTCAGAATTGAGTCTTCCGTCCTCTATTGCAGAAAAATCTAAAATATCATTTACTATATTTAATAGTGAAGCACTGGAATTTTCAATTTTATTTAAATATTCAAGTTGATTATCAACTAAATTGGTATGTTTTAAAAGATGCGTCATACCTATAATGGCATTAATGGGAGTACGAATTTCATGACTGACATTTGCTAAAAAATGCCCTTTAACTGCATTGGCAGTATTGGCTGACTCTAAAAGATCGTTGGATATTTTAATTGATTCTTTTAGTTCATTATTTACTGTTCTTAAAGCATTTTGCACATTATGCATATGACTGGCATCAGAACTTGAACCAAAGCCAAAAAGTAATTTTCCATTTTCATCAAAAACATATTTGCAAGAAGAAGTTAACCATTTTATGGTTCCATCTTTACAACGAACACGCAATTCAAAATCACGCATGATAAAATTATTGGGAGTGGCAACATATTTAAAATCATTGGGATCAACTAAAAGAGCATTAAATGGTTTGCCTATGATTTCTTCGGGTTCATATTGTAAAACATCTTTTAAACGTTTTGAAATATAATCAATATGCTGATTTTCATCAACAGACCATATAATATCACCCGTAGCTTCTTCGACTCCCTTAAAACGTTCTTGGGCTTTGTGCAAAGCCATATCAATATTTTTACTATGAATTGCTGTACTGATAAGGGTTCCTGCCGAACGTAAGATTTCTTCTTCAGCTTGACTCCAAATATATTCAGAATGACAATTATCAAAACCAATAAAGCCCCATAAATGTCCATGAAAAATAATAGGGGCTGTTAAAATAGAAATAATTCCTTGAGGTTCAAGTTGTTCTCTTTCCTCTTTGGGCATATGTTTTACAAGATTATTTACACATTTACCATCTAAAAATGTTCCTATCCAAGTGGGAATAACATCGTCAACAAGCATATTTACTGTAAGCTCATTACCTTGTTGCGGTTCTGCTCCCTCTGACCATTCATAAAGCTGGGTTGTATAAAGTCTGTCATCTTCTTTGGGGTTTGGTGCACCATGAATACTCCAAACATAAACTCTGTCTACATTAGTAGCATTACCCAAAATCCCAAGGGTAGTATTTAAAGTTTTGTCAAAACATTCACTTTTATTCAATAATTCTTGGGCAACTCTACTTACAGCATGAAGCAAAGCTTCTTGTCTTTCAAGGCTGTGTATTAGCTTACCCGAGGAGGTTTTGCTAATTTTATTTTCATTGATAATTTGTATAAGCACTGCATTTGATTCATTAAATTTATGTATCACTCGAGCAGATAATTTATGTTTTTTGTTTTCAAACTCTGATGATTTATCAAATTTACCCAATGATAAAAAATCAGGCTCATTATCATCAGTCAAGTTTGATTGGGCTATAATTATATCTTTCAAACCTAAAAAATTTAAAGCATATGGATTTTCAGTCAATAAAATCTCTGTGTTGTGAATAGAATTAAAAATTTCCAGTTTTTCAAAGGAGTAGTTCCAATACAAAAGTTTTAGGCTGTCTATTTCAACAACAATATAGATATCATGTGAAAATTTAAATATTGATTGTAATAAAGAGTTTGAAAGAATGGTTTGCATAAATATATCCTTTAAAAATTCTGTTGAAAAATTTATTTTTAAAATAAATTTCACAAAATTGTCTATTTAATACCATTAGTGCTCGGCTAATTTTTCTTATTAAGTTTTACAATCATTTTAATCATTAGAATAAACACTTATTATACTTAACCAAATACTATTAAATTATTATAAATTAAAACATACTTTAAAAATACAAAAAAATATTATTATAGCTATCTATAAAAGTAAAGAATTTTAAGCCATCATTAAGAGACCTCTGTACAATTATTAATTTTTAATAAAAAACTGTTTTTAGAATGAAATTTTTTATTTTTAGATAAAATTTTGTGCAGAGGTTTCATTAAAGAAACACAAGTCAATCCGTTTTTGTCATTTTTGAGGAGGAAAACCACGTTTTTTTGAAAAAAACGAGTTTTTCCCCCTCAAACGTAAGCAATCGCTTCCCCCTTTCCTTAAAAAACATTTTTTATAATATATTCTTATTATTAAAAAATTTTCTTCTTGATTAAATAATTCTACTATTATATATGTCTAATGTCAGATTTTTTGTTGAGAAGGAGATTATTTTGCCAGAAGATAGAGAAAATAAAATATCGTGTAGTAACTTTACCAAAGAAATGGAAGTTGCAATAGAAGTGCTTGCAGGTAAATGGAAGACCACAATATTATGGAGTTTGCACGAGTCTGAACATATTAGATTTAATGAGTTTCTTAGAATTATTCCAAATATCACCCAAAAGATGCTTACCCAACAGTTGAGAAAATTAGAAGAGAATAATCTTGTGTCTCGTAAAATTTACCCGACAGTTCCACCTATTGTTGAATATTCACTTACCCCCTTGGGAAAAGATGTTATTCCTTTATTGGACGCTCTTAATAAGTGGGGAAAGGAAGTTATTAAGTCGTATAATGAAGAATAGGAACATACCAAAAGAAACCTCTGCACAAAATTGTATCTAAAAATAAAAAATTTCATTCTAAAAACAGTTTTTTATTAAAAATTAATAATTTGTGCAGAGGTCACCAAAAGGTAACCTAAACACCTTTTGGTATGAATCATACCTTTTAGTGAGTAACAAACATTAAAGTGCCTTCTTGCGTAAATTTTATTCTATGTATATATACTAATCACTCGTTTTAAATTTTAACACATAGGATGAAAAAAATGAAAAGATTTACAATTCCAAGAGACGTTTACTTTGGTGAAAATGCATTAGACCACTTAAAATCAATCAGCGGTAAAAAAGCTTTTATTGTTATTGGTTCAGAAAGAATGGTTAAAGACGGCACAGCTGCTACTATCCAAGGAAATCTCAAGGAAGCAGGCATTGAAAGTACATTATTTATTGGTGTGGAAGCTGATCCATCAGTTGAGACAGTTATGCGTGGTGTAGAAGCAATGAGTGAATATCAACCTGATATTATCATTGGTGTTGGTGGTGGTTCACCTATTGATGCCGCAAAAGCAATGTGGATTTTTTATGAAAACCCAGAATTTACCTTTGAAGAAGCAGCCAAGCCTTTCAACCTTCCGACTCTCAGAAAAAAAGCAAGCTTTATTGCTGTTACAACAACAAGCGGAACTGGAACAGAAGTTACAGCTTTCTCAATTATTACCGATGAAAAAAATAATATTAAATATCCCATAGCTGACTATAATATCACTCCTGATGTTGCTATTGTTGATACAAATTTGGTGCAATCACTTTCACCACTTTTAGTTGCAAATACAGGCATGGACGCTATCACTCACTCTTTTGAAGCCTATGTTTCAGTTGTTGCAAACCCCATGACTGATTCTCTTGCAATGAAATCTATTGAAATGATTGTAGATAATGTTGTAAACTCTTACAATGGTGATAAAGCGGCAAGAGATGAAATGCACATAGCTCAATGTATGGCAGGTATGTCTTTTTCAAATGCTATCTTGGGAATTGTTCACTCAATGGCACATAAAACAGGTAGACTTTTTGGTATTCCTCATGGCTGTGCAAATGCTATATATCTTCCTTATGTTGTAAAATATAATGCGAAAGAAGCCGGTGCAAGATATGCACAAATTGCAAAATATCTTGGTTTAGCCGGAAATTCTACAGAAGAATTAGTCGATTCACTTGTTGAAAAACTTGTTGAAATGAAATCACAAATGAATATGCCAAAAACTTTAAAAGAATTTGGTGTTGACGAAGCAGAATTTTTAAAGCAATTAAGTGTAATTTCAGAAGAAGCTTGTAATGATCCATGTACAGGCACAAACCCACGCAAAATCGACCCTCAAACCATGGAAAGGCTCTTCAAAGCTACTTATTATGGTGAAAAAGTAGACTTCTAAAAATAGAGAGTCACGTGATTCCGGATTGAGGGGGGAACCCCCATTTTTTTGAACTAATCCATGACGCTTAGTCTCACTTTGTTCGACATAAGCGGGCGAGTTTTCCCCCTCAAACTATCCCTATTCTTAAAAAAACATGCTTTATAACATATTGTTTTTATTAATGTTTTAAAAAAAAAGGTGTAATTTTTATACCTTTATTAAAAAGAAAAATCTGCAAAAAATAGACATATTATGTGCTTATTTTTTGCAGATTTTTAAATTTTATGTGTTTATAATTTTTAGTGTCGGGGTATCAATATTTTTTAAAAATGGCGGAAGCGTATAGGAGTCGAACCTACCATAGACATTTCTGCCTATCAACAGTTTTGAAGACTGCGTGCCACACCGGTGACAAAACGCCTCCGTGGTTTTTTATTTTAATCATCATTTATTTTACCACTAGGTAATATACCTCGTGGACTACTACGTACAAAATCGATATAATGAACTATTTCAGGTAAATGACCATACTCTGCTTCAAGCTGAAGCATGGCATCTGCCCTTGGCATGCCTGGATACCAAGTTAGTTTAAATGCTTGTTTAAATGCCGAAAAAAGCTCACGACTGGCTTTTTTTCTTCTAAGCCCAACGATATTTGGTGATTGAACAGTTGCTCTGTTTCCAACTGCAAGCATATAGGGCGGTAAATCTTGAGTAATGCCAGAAGCGCCGCCAAGAAAGGAATATGTGCCAATTCTTGTGTATTGATGCGCAGCAGACAAACCACCAAGGATTGCTCCCTCACAAACCAGACAGTGTCCTGCCAAGGTTGCATTATTGGACATTACAATATTATTCTCAAGTTCACAGTCATGAGCCACATGACAATAGGCCATGATTAAATTATCATTACCTATTTTTGTGACAGAGGAACCGGCTTCTGTGCCTCGATGAATGGTTGCAAATTCTCTGATATTATTATTATCACCGATAATAACTTCACTTTTTTCACCATTAAATTTTAAATCTTGAGGTATTCCACCAACCAAGGCATAGGAATGAATGTGATTATTTTTGCCCATCTTGGTATATTGTTTTATGCTGGCAAAAGCATCAATTTGACAATTATCACCAATAATAACATCATCTTCGATTAAAGCACATGGTCCAATTTTTACATTGTTTCCAATTTGAGCAGTTGAGGCAATAAATGCTGAGGGGTGAATATTTGACATCATATGCCCACTTTAGTTTATACTGTTCATTGGTACCATTGAAGCTGTAAGAGTTGCTTCGGCAGCAAGTTGTCCGTCCACATAAGCCTTTGCATTCATTTTCCAAAGTTGCATTTTTTTAATTAAATTGGAACATTCAAGTTCTAATTTGTCACCGGGAACAACAGGGCGACGAAAACGAGCTTTTTCAATGCCTGTAAATAAATATGCTGTGTTTTCAGGGATTTCTGCACTTTTTGCCACAAGGATAATTCCGGTTTGTGCCATTGCTTCGATAATCAATACACCAGGCATTACAGGTGCATCCGGAAAATGTCCTTGGAACATGGCTTCATTAAATGTAACGTTTTTATAAGTTCTTATTATTTCATTAGGTATAAGCTCAGTTACTCTGTCAACAAGCAAAAAAGGGTAACGATGGGGCAAAATCTTCATTATTTCGCCAATTTTAAGATCTTTTTCCATAATAGTATCCTAAATAGTTCAAATTATTTTTCAGTTTTATCTTCTGTATCTTTTTCAAACTGTTCAATTATTTTTTCAAGTTTTGACATACGTTTAAATAGGGCAGGTAATTTTGGCAATAATGTACTCATACGCATAAAATTACTATAATCAAAGGCAGGTGAGCCACAAACAACAGAATTATCTTCAATACTTCTGATTATTCCGGATTGAGGGCCAATGGTTACATTATTTCCGATATTTAAATGTCCTGAAAGTCCCACTTGACCGGCAAGGGTACAATTGTCGCCAATGGTGGTTGAACCTGCAATTCCAACCTGAGAAACAATAAAATTATCCTTACCAATACTGACATTATGTCCGATTTGAACGAGGTTGTCAATACAAGTTCCACTATCCACAAAAGTTTTAGAAAGAGCAGCTCTGTCAATGGTGCTATTGGCACCAACTTCAACTTTATTATTTAAGACCACTTGTCCGATTTGAGGTATTTTATGAATACCAAAATCTGTTCTGACAAAGCCAAACCCATCTCCACCAAGAACAACTCCCGGTTGCAAGACGCAATTATCACCCAAAATGGTTTTTGACATCAGTACACAGTTTGGATAAATGGTACAATTATCACCAATTATACAATTTTCTCCAATATAAGCGCCTGAAAAAATTTTGCAGTTATTTCCAATTTTTACATTATTCCCAATATAAACATAGGGGTAAATGGTACATTCTTCGCCAATTTGAGCAGAGTGGGCAATTGAGGCAAAGGGACTTATTCCTTCATAACAGCCCTCAGGTTCTTGAAAAAGGCTTATACACTGGGCAAAAGAATAATATGGTTCTTCGCTGATAATTGCATTTTTAACATTTTCAGCTTGGTCTTTGCGAATAATAAGGGCGCCGGCTTTTGTTTGACTTAGTTTTGATAAATATTTTGGGTTTGCTAAAAAACTAAGTTCTGTTTCTGTGGCATCATCAAGGGTATTTACACGGGTAATGGTGATATTTTCACCTTGGTATTCCAAGCCTAATTCGCTTGCTATTTCTGAAAGAGTATATGATTTTGACATAATGTTCCTAAATGTAAAATATGTTGGCATTAATATTATTAACACCAACATATTTATTAAAAATTTAAAACTTTAGGAAAATATATTATTTAAATTTTCCGCCACTTTCTTTCCAAATCTTGTTAACTTCTTTAAGTATATCGTCTTTAATGCTTAATGAATTGGCAACATAATAAACAGGAGGTGCTGCATCTAAAATAAGTTCCAATTGTTTTTCTTGGGCAACAACTTCAGTTGCTTGTTGTAAAACTTTCATCATTTCCAAGTTGACTTTGTCTTGAATTGGTTTAGCTTTTTGAGCCAATTCTCCACGTTTTTTATCAAGTTCAGCTGCTTGTTTACGCATGGCATTAACTTCATTATCTAGCTCTTTAGCTTTTTGATTGCGAGCTTTTTCAGATAATGCTGCTGCTTGTTTTTGAAATTCTTGAACTTTATTTTGAAAGCTTTTATCTTTTTTTTGTAAATCCGCAAACTCTTTTTCAAGAGCTTTGTAATCCTTGCCAAGTTTTGATTCCATAAATGTCTTTGCCGCTTTTCCCATATCACTTTCTTCAATGACAAGGTTGAAAGGAGCATAGGCAATTTTTGCTTCTGCAAAACCTACAAAAAACAAACTAAAAACTAAAGCAAGCCCTAATGAACGCATCATAAAAATAATCTCCTATAAAAATTAAAAAATTGTTTCTGACAAATAATAAAAAAACTATACTCGTACAAAGAAAGACAGTCAAGTTTTTATAGGAATAATTTCAAAGCTAATGCACGTCAATCCTTTTATGAAAATTACTTTCAAAAAATAAAAATACTTATAAAGCTATTTTTATTAAAAAAACATATGCAAAACAATATGTTAAAAAAATAGTTTTTTCAGGAATGGGGGGCACGTCATTCCAATTTTTATATTAAAAGATATTTTTATCAAAATCGATTAGTGAAAATTTCTTGTTTTTGCCATTTTTTCAAACAAAGTTTGAAAAAATCATTGTGGTTTGTAAAAGGAGTCATTCCTCACGCCATTCCGGTTTTAAAAAAACATAATTATGGAATGATTTTTGATTTTAGACATTAAATAAAATATTAATAAATCAAAATAGTTATATTGTTATCTGAAAAAATGTTTTTTCAGGAAGGGGGGAAGCAATCAGGGGCAACGCATCTAATTTTTCTTGAGGGGGAAAACCACGTTTTTTTTGAAAAAAAACGAGTTTTTCCCCCTCAAACTCCCTCTTTCCTTAAAAAAACATATTTTATACAAAAAATATAAAAAATTTAAATAAAAAAAACAATGATATATCAATATATTTCTCCACCAACTATTCAGTGGACACAAATGACTATAAAAATACATAACTATTTGAATTTACATATTCAAACACAAAGGTTTGTCTATTATTTATTTGGGGGAGCAATACCATGAAATTGAAAAATTATTTCAATTTAGATGCGTTACCCCTGGGGAAGCAATTACTTACGTTTGAGGGGGGAAAACTCACCCGGCTTATGTCGAACAAAGTGAGACTAAGCGTCATGGATTAGTTCAAAAAAATGGGGTTTCCCTCCTCAATCCGGAATCACGTGGGTTTTCCCCCTCAAAAAAAATCAGTATCTTCTTAAATTCTTTTACGTCCGCCGCCCGCTTGATGTCTTTTGGAGGCATTCAGTTCGGTTTTTCTAATCCGAATGGATAGGGGGGTGACTTCCAAAACTTCGTCTTCTCTTAGAAAGTGGAGAGCATTTTCTAGGGTCATTTGCCTGACGGGTGTAAGAATAACATTTTCATCTTTTCCGGAAGCGCGCATGTTTGTAAGTTTTTTCTCTTTTGTTGGGTTAACATCAATATCATTATCTCTATTATGTTCTCCGACAACCATTCCTTCATAAACAGGATCTTGAGGGGTAATGAATAGGCTTCCGCGTGGCTCTAAATTGTATAGGGCATAGGCAACGGCGGTTCCGCTTCTATCTGAAATCAATGAGCCTGTCATTCTGGTGATGAAATCACCTCTATAGGGTTCATAACAATTGAATGTGGAATTCATAATTCCTGTGCCTCTTGTGTCTGTGAGAAATTCATCTCTGTAACCAATAAGCCCTCTGGCGGGAACGGAAAAGGTAAGTCTGACTCTGCCTGTGCCATGGTTTACGCAATTTGACATTCTGCCTTTTCTGAAGGAAAGTTTTTCGGTAACAATACCCATGAAATTTTCATCACAATCAATGTGTACATCTTCAATTGGCTCTAAAACAGTTTCACCATCTTTTTTCATGATGACTTCGGGGCGCCCTATGGTAAGTTCAAAACCTTCGCGTCTCATGGTTTCAACAATGATGGCCATTTGAAATTCACCGCGACCTTTAACTATGAAAGATTCTCTGTCATCTGTTTCTTCTATTTTTATGGAAACATTGCGAAGAGCTTCTTTATCAAGCCTTTCTTTGATTTTTCTTGATTGAACAATTTTACCTTCTCTGCCGGCGAGGGGAGAGCTGTTGATAGAAAAACGCATGGCAACTGTTGGTTCATCAACATTAATTCTGGGTAGGGGGCAAGGGTTTTCCTTGGTGCAAATGGTATCACCAATATTGGCTTCTTCAATTCCTGCCATGATGATGATATCACCTGCCATGGCACTTTCAACATCAACCATTTGCTTGCCCTTATAGATTTGAATTTTTGTGGCACGAAGTGGTTTTATTTGTTGATTTTTATCAATACATACCAAGTTATCTTTATTTTGCACATTGCCATTGCAAATTCTCCCGACTGCCAATCTTCCCAAATAGTCGGAATAATCCAAGTCAGTTACCAGCATTTGAAAAGGTTTGTCTTCTTGGTAGGTAGGGCCGGGGATAAAATTTAAAATTGTTTCAAAAAGAGGTCTAAGGTTTTCTTGCTTATCGCCGATATGATTTATAGCGATACCATCTCTTCCTATAGCGTATAAAACAGGAAATTCAAGTTGGTCATCGCTGGCATCAAGGTCAATAAATAATTCATAAAGCTCATTTAAAACTTCATCCGGTCTGGCATCTTTTCTATCAATTTTATTGATAAGTCCGATGACAGGAAGTCTTTGAGCCAGTGCTTTACGAAGAACAAAACGCGTTTGTGGCAGGGGACCTTCTGAGGCATCAACCAGAAGAACAACACCATCAACCATGGAAAGTGCTCTTTCGACTTCACCTCCAAAATCGGCGTGGCCGGGTGTATCTATGATGTTAATACGAACATCATTCCAAGATACGGCACAGTTTTTGGCGGCAATGGTGATACCGCGTTCTCGTTCAAGTTCCATGCTGTCCATGATTCTGTCATCAACTTGTTGATCTTGGCGAAACATGCCGCTTTGTCGAAACATGGCATCAACCAAGGTAGTTTTTCCATGGTCAACGTGGGCAATAATGGCAATGTTTCTGATTGAATTATTTCTGATTGTCACGATAATATCCTTTATGGTTATTAATTTATTGGTTAAGGAAAGTTTTGTAATAGTCTATAACTTGGTTTATTAAAAGATATGAGAAATTTTTAACTTTATAATTTAAATTATTTTTCTTTACTTCTTTTTAATTCTAAGTTAATTGTCTAACAAGTTTATTTTTTATGTTTAAAATTTTAAAAAATAAATAAGCTGGACAAAGTTACAAAAAATATTTAGTATATTGCAAAAAGGTTGTACGCACCATTTTATTATTAATCAAGTTTAATTAGGTGAAAATTATGGATATAGCAACACTGGTAGGAATTATAGCCGGTTTTGGACTTGTATTTAGTACCATTTTCCTTGGCCCGGACCCGGGTGGGTTTATCGACTTACCAAGTATTTTAATGGTAGTTGGTGGTACTTTTGCTGCGACTTTAATTTGTTTTCCGATGGAAGAAGTCTTGCAAGCATTTAGAGCCGCCTCGAAAACATTTTCAAGCAAAAGAACCCTGCCGGAAGAAGTAGTTAATACCATGGTGCAAATAGCTGAAATTAGTAGACGCGAAGGTATTTTAGCTTTGGAAAGGGTAGAAACAAATAACCCCTTATTGAAAAAAGCTATGCAGCTTATAGCAGATACGGCAGAACCTGATCTGATACATAGTACAGTTATTATTGAAATATCTTCCTTGCAAAAAAGGCATAGCATCAGTATAGGAGTTTTCCAAAAAATGGGAGGACTGGCTCCTGCCATGGGTATGCTTGGAACGCTGATTGGTCTTATTCAAATGCTTGGGCAATTATCAAACCCCGATGCGCTTGGACCTGCTATGGCTATCGCACTTATTACTACTTTATACGGTACTATTTTAGCAAACCTTATTTTCTTACCCCTTGCCACTAAATTGAAATCAAGAAGTACGCAAGAGGCAATGAATTTACAAATTATTTTTGAGGGTGCTAAATCGATTTTAGAAAACAATAACCCAAGATTGGTATATGAAAAACTTTCTTCATTCTTAACTCCTTCAAAGCGTAAGACGGAAGAAAAGTAAGAATTTCAAAACAAATTGATTGAAAAGATAGCAATATGAGGATATAATTATGAGTAGTTTACCTGAACCTGAACCGATAGAAGAAGAAAGTGCGGATTGGCTTGCGACGTTTTCGGACATGGTAACATTATTACTGGTATTTTTCGTTTTATTGTTATCCATGTCCACAGTTGAAGAAATAAAATTTGTTAGTGTATCAGGCTCTCTAAGAGATGCTTTTGGAGGTGTCGACCAAAAAGTTGACACAGTTACAGGAACTGCAAACTCCAGTAAAGATTACACAACCATGGAAGTAAAAGAGCTTGAACAAATAAGAAGAGAGATTTTAAAATCTCAAGAAAATAGCTTTGATGCAATAAAAAGTTATTTGGTAAAAAAGGCAGTTGACGGTAAAATTAATGCTGTTTTAGAAGAGGGAACAATAACTTTAACCATTGGTGATGATTTATTGTTTGCTAAAGGTAAAGAAACTTTGTCTGCCGAAGCATTAGAGTTACTGTTGCCTGTGCTTGAAATTGTCAAAGCTAACAGAGATATGGATTTAAGTATCATTGGTTATACCGATAATGATGAGGTTGCTGGTACTAATTATAATGATAATTGGGAATTATCAGCACTTAGGGCAGTCAATATTTTACGGTGGTTTGTGGAAAATGATGTAAATCCCTTAAGAATGACAGCAACAGGAATGGGCGATTTAAATCCTCGTTTTCCAAATGATACACCGGAAAATAGGGCTAAAAACAGAAGAGTTGAATTTAATTTAGAACGGACTATTCATGCGCCAAAAAATTAATGACTTTACTCTATTTACAGACATTAATGTTAAGTCTGAAGAGTACGCAAGAAAAGCATATCGAGCAAACCCTAAGAATTTATGGGTCTATTTGTTTGACAAAAAAGAAGCTTATGAGGTTGAAAATATTAGTATTTCAGGGCTTTGTTTCAAAACAAGTGACACTGTTAAAAAATTACTTTCACCTAGGCAACAAGTAAAACTTATCTTAGCATCAGGCAAAAGAGAATTTTTATCTTTGACTGCTCAAATTGTTAGAGTTGAAAATGATAGTTGCTCTTGTTTCTTTCCTGCTCTTTCTGAAGATGAAGAAAAATTTTTGGATAAATTGATTTTGGAAATGCAAAAACATGAAATCATGCGCCGTAAGTTGGAACGAGAACAACAACTTGAAGAGCATAGGAAAAAAATAGGTGCTATAATAAACGATCAAGATAAATAATTTCTGATATGGATAATTTGAGTTTTAAAAAATAATATCAGAAGAAAAGAAATTCATAAAAAAGACTTATAAATAACTTTATAGGTCTTTTTTTTATTAAAAATTATATGACTAATTTGCTTTGAATAAAAATTTTTCATAAATCAAAAATGGGCACACGTCAATCCAATTCTTACATTAAAAGATATTTTTATCAAAATTTTTTGGTGAAAATTTCTTATTTTTGCCATTTTTTCAAACAAATTGTGAAAAAATCATTGGGGTTTGCAAAGGGAGTCACTCCCTTTGCTGGGGGTTTGGGGGCAAAGCCCCCAAATTAGAATAATGTGAATATAAGACAGCATTCGATTCGTTTAAAACAAAAAATTTCTTGACTTCAAGGGCGGGTCTATATAAAGGCAGGGCTAACGCATCTAAATTGAAATAGTTTTTCAATTTTATAATATATT
>CAYJGE010000064.1:0-16434 GCA_964369835.1 uncultured Mailhella sp. | reverse complement strand
CAATGACACTGTTTAAGTTGGAGATTGCTTTATCTACAAGATAGGGGCTTAGTTTATAATGACTCATTTTAAATTTTTTATTTCGTTAACCGACAATACTAGTACCTTGCTTTGTCTAAATATCTCGATATAAAATTTATTTGACAGAATATAATCAAGTTAGTATGTATAATTAAGAAAGATTATATTCGCATTTTTAGGTAAAGCAAGGAACTAGTATATAATATCAATATATTATATACTAAAAATTAGCAGAACAGCAGTGGAGAAAACCACTTTTTTTGAACTAATCCATGACGCTTAGTCTCACTTTGCTCGACAGAAGTAGGTGAGTTTTCCCTCCCCAACCATAACAAATTTTAAATTAAATCTTTAATTTCTTTTTTTACCAGATCATACATTTTATCGATTTCTAATTTTGTATCCAAAAATAATTCAAGGGCAACAATGGCTTGATGAATAAGCATATTCAGTCCATTAAAACATTTATAATTTTTAGACTTCGCTTCTTTCAATAATTTTGTTTCAAAGGGTTTATAAATTAAATCACAAATAATTGTATTTGGGTTCAATTGTTCCAAAAAATTAAAATTTGAAAATTGTCCCTTATTATCCATGCCAAGAGGAGTTGCATTAATCAAAATATTAACATGCTTGTTTAAATAAATATCTTGCCAATCATGAACTTGTACATTGTTTTTAAATTCTGTTTTTGCAGTATCACGGCAATATAAATTTACATTTGCACCATAATTCTCCAAACTATTGGCCACAGCATGAGCAGCCCCACCGGCTCCTAAAATGGCTACAGAAGTTTTTAAATCAATGTTTTCACATTCCAAAGATCTGATAAAGCCAATTCCATCGGTATTATGACCATAAAGTTTATCATTTTTTCTGACAACTGTATTTACAGCCTTATTATCCATGGCTTGTGAAGAAAGTTCGGACAAGTATTTAATGATAGAATTTTTTAAGGGCATTGTCACATTAAATCCCTGTAAGTTCTTTGCCTCATCAGTGCTTATCCAATGATCCAGCCGATCTATATTCACTTGAAATTTATCATAAACTATATTTATTCCAAGTTCTTTTAACATTGTATTATGAATAATCGGAGATAATGAATGTGCAATGGGATCACCAATCACAGCCAATTTTATTTGATCATTTATCATTATAATTTCCCAACAAGACTTTCATTATATATTTCAATAATTTTTGCTACTGCATTTTTTGCCGATTTAGAGTTTGAAATGGTATGCATGGCATATTTTTGATATAAATTAATACGTTCCAAATATAAAGCTTGTAATTTTTCCTTATTATTTTTCACAAGAGGTCTATTATCCAAAGTTACGGTTTTAAATATTTCATCAGGACTGCGATTAAGAAAAAAAACAATTCCATTTTTGCTCAAAACCTTCATGTTTTCTTCACGCAAAATAATCCCTCCGCCTGTAGAAATAACAGTATTGTCATTTTCAGAAGCTTCAATGGCACAAATTGCTTCATAGGAACGAAATACCTCTTCTCCGTCCTTTGCAAAAATATCTTCAATACTTTTATTCACCAAGGAAATAACCATGTCATCGGTATCAACAAAGGCCATATTTAATTTTTTGGCCAAAATTTTACCGACACTGCTTTTACCACTTCCGGAAAGGCCAATCAATACAATGTTAGACATATCTTTCCTCGAATAAAGTTGTTAGGGCTATGGCTGTGACTGCTTCAATAACAACAACGGCTCTGGGCACAATACAAGGATCATGTCTGCCGCCAATTACCAATTTTTCATCTTTTTTAGCACTTAAATCAATGCTGTCTTGTATTGTTCCAATGGAAGGGGTTGGTTTTATAACAACGGAAAAATTAATAGGCATGCCATTTGAAATACCTCCGTTTATTCCTCCATTATTATTGGTCTTGCAAAAAACCTGATCGTTTATAATCTGAAATTGGTCATTTGCCTGACTACCTCTCATTCTTGCCAAGGAAAATCCAAGGCCAAACTCAATGCCCTTTACAGCAGGAACAGCAAAAACAGCTTTTGCCAATAAACTTTCAAGATTATCATCAAAGCTATTTGAACCATGACCTGCTTCAAAACCTGTGACAAAACACTCAATTATTCCCCCAACAGAATCATTTTCCGATTTGGCCATAAAGATTTCATCTTGCATATCTTTTACTTTCAAATCATCAATAACAGGAAAAGTTTTGTCTTTAATTTGCCTTAAAAGTTGAATGTCAGGTTTAACTTTGTCAAATTCCATATCACAAACATTATTAATTTCTTTAATTCTGGCAAATACTTCAATATTACGTTTTGCCAAAATTTGCTTGGCAATATTACCCGCAAAAACCAGTGGTGCAGTTAAACGACCGGAAAAATGCCCGCCGCCTCGTATATCATTAAAACCGTTGAACCGAACAAAGGCTGCATAATCAGCATGGCTTGGACGAGGAATTAATTTTATATTATTATAATCACCTGACCTAATATTATTATTCAAAATTTCAGCACAAAGAGGCGCACCTGTTGTGGTATTATTTAAAACTCCACTAATAATTTCAACCTCATCGCTTTCATGCCTACTGGTGCTTAAGCCTGAAAAAAATTTAGCTGAACGCCTAATCATGTCTTGCCTGATACTTTCTAAGTCTAAAATCAAACCGGACGGAACTCTTTCAAGCACAATACCGATTTTAGAACCGTGGGATTCTCCAAATAATGTATATTTCATGATTTTTCTTCTATTTTGCTATTGGAATAATTTTATTGAGGGGGAACGGCATCAACGTCGTTACGGTTTTAAAAAATCATAGTTATGACATGATTTTTAATTTTAGATATCAAACAAAATATAAATAAATCAAAATAGTTATATTATTATTTGACAAAATGTTTTTTCAGGAAGGGGGGAAGCGATTGCTTATGTTTGAGGGGGAAAAACTCACCCAGCTTATGTCGAACAAAGTGAGACTAAGCGTCATGGATTAGTTCAAAAAAATGGGGTTTCCCCCCTCAATCCGGAATCACGTGCCCCAGCCGTAAGGCGTCATGGGTTAGTTCAAAAAAATGTGCTTTTCTCTTTCAAGAAAAATTATTTCCCTGCTCTGTAACTACCGAGAATTTTGAATGATGTGCAAAGACTATTTAGTTCTTTTACAAGTAATTCATGATTTTTTTCATTAATATCACAGGCCAAATCAGCAAAGAATTGATATTTCCAACATTCATCGGGAATGGGGCGAGATTCCAATTTTACAATATTGATATTTGCATTTGCAAAGCAATTTAAAATTTTTGCAAGTGCCCCCATTTCATCCTTTATGATAAATAAAACTGAGCTTTTTTCTTGATATTGTCCTATTTTATCATCACTATTTAACAAGTTTTTTATCTTATTTTGATTTGATAAATTTTTAGAAATCAAAACAAAACGCGTCCAGTTTTTCTTGTCATTTTCAATGGAATTTGCCAATACATTTAGATTAAATACTGAGCTTAGATTAAAATGACCGATAACTGCACTGTTTTTTTCAGTTGATGCAAGACTGGCGGCAAGGGCTGTGGATTCAACCGGAACCAATTCCGCATTTGGTAGATATTTCCTTAGCCACATTGAGGCTTGCCCAAAGGGCTGAGCATGGGAATAAACCTTTTTGATTGCCATCAATGATTTTTCCATGCTCAATAGATTTAATTTTATTTGAGAATAAAATTCAGCTATTATGTTAACCTTTATTTTGGCAAATAAATCAAAGCAAGTTCCGACTGTTCCATAAAGAGAATTTTCCAAAGGAACTATACCAACCTCACATTTATCGTCATACACACTTTCAAAAATGTCTTGAAAACTTGCACAGGGTTCAAAGTGGGTTTGTGAACCTAAAAATTCTTGCCCTGCATAATAGGAAAAAGTACCTTCAGGTCCAAGGTATGCCACTTGGAATTTTTTTTGTATTGCTCTGGAAATGGATAATATTTCACGCCAAATAGCTTCAATATTACTATTTTGTAATTGCCCATTTCTATCGGTATTCAATACAAATAACTTTTCAAGTAAATCCTGTTCACGTTTTAAATCATAAATTTGAGCATTCTTACTTGCTTTTAAAGCTCCAATTTCAAGAGATCTTGCCAATCTTGTATTTAAAAGTTCCAATAAATTACTATCAATAGAGTTGATTTCTTCTCTGGCTTTATTTAATAACTCAATTTCCGCCTTATCCCAATCGGTATAATCAATGCCATTCATTATATTATAACTCCATAATATTTTCAGAAATACGCATTCCAAAATGCCGACCGGCTTGATCCAGTTTGACTAAAACTTTATCACCATTTTGCAAGTTCACTACACTGACTGATGTACCATCTAATTTGGTCAATCTTATGGTCTCAGCATTTTGTAAGAAAATTGTACCTACAATATCTCTCACCTTGGCTGTGACTTTTAGCATGGGTCTGACTTCGATTTTAACTCTGCCAACAATAACAATATTTGTGCTACCATCGGCATTTACAGCCAAAACCTCATCTCCAGCCCTAAGTTCTTCCAAATAGCATGTTCTGTCATTGGCTAAATTAACATAGGCATGAACCGCCCCTGCATTTACCCTAAAAGGCCTTGCTGCAACATATTCGTTTTCTTCAGTTTCAGCATGGACCAAGAAGGTAAAAGCATTGGAATTTCCCACAAGCAAACCTTGTCCGCGGTTAAAAATGCTAAGGGTATCAACGCAAACTCTATGCCCAAGTCCAACAGTTTCAACTTCTAAAACTTCTGCTTCATCAAGTTTAAATGAACCTTGGCTTTGTTTACATTCTTGAACAATATTTTTCAAAGAATTAATCTCACCATTAATTACAATAGCATAAACTCCACACTCTAAAATTCCGGAGGCCAATTTTGCACTTGCTATATCATCAGCTTCAACCAAAACATTTTTGGCATTGGCCAAAAGATTTTCTATGGGAATGATTTCCCAACCTTTTTTAATAATAACATTTTTATTTTGTAAAAGCTTAGTGCAAATTTCCTCTTCATCTTCTTTATTGTTCATTACCATCAATTCAAAATCGTCAGCAGCATAAACTTCTATTTTAGCTAAGGATTTAGTTTGTTCAATATGATTTTTCTCAACAATAATTGCATCCACACCGGATTCTAAAGCAAATGTAATACTTTCCTTAATAAAAGGCACACAACGATAATAAATTTTAGACATTTTATTTTCCAACCTATTATTTACCGTTCTAGGCAACTTGCATTTTTTGTTGTTCTAAAGTCATGATATATTTCAAGCTGTCTTCTACAGTTAAGCCTTGATGAACAATACCGTTTAATGCTTGCAATAAATTCACTCTGTCTTTACATTGGAATACATTTCGACCAATGGAAAGTCCGCTTCCGCCTGCTTGAATGGAATCATAAGCCATTTGTAAAACATCTTGCATTGTATCAACACATTCACCGCCTGCAATAACAACAGGCACACAACATGATTTGGTAACATTTGAGAAACTTTCAATATCACCTGTGTAATTTACTTTTACAATATCGGCACCCAGTTCTGCCCCAAGTCTGGCACAATGGCTAACCACTTCCACATCATATTGATTTGCAATTTTAGGGCCGCGTCCGTAAATCATCATCATAAGTGGCATACCCCATCTTTCGCAAGCTTCGCCAATAATTCCGGCATCTGTCAGCATTTTAGCTTCATTTTCATCGCCAATATTTACATGAATTGAAATGGCTTCCGCTCCCATTCTCAAACCTTCTTCTACTGTTCCGACTATGGCCTTTGTATTTGCATATGGAGAATAGGAAGTGGAGGCGGAAAGATGTAAAATAAGTCCTAAATTTGGGTAGTTTTCGCAACAACCTGAATTTCTGATCAAACCTTTATGCATAAGAACAGCATCGGCGCAACCTCTTGCCATATCCTTTACTGTTTGCTGAATATTTTCAATCCCATTTACAGGTCCGATTGAAGTTCCATGGTCAAGAGGTACAATGATTGTGCGAGAGTTTTGAGGGCGTAAAATACTAGCAATACGTTTTTGTTTTCCAAGATTCATGTCTTTTTCCTTTTTTTTGGGTTACCGCCTATTTTTGTACCAGTAAATCTAAAAAAAAAGACCGCCAGCACAAAAAGCCTGCGGTCTTGAAGTTGTCTTATATAAAAATAATAATCAACAACACTCCATACCACAGGACAGCCTAAAATAGCTAAAGCTAAACAAAAAGAAGCCAAAGAAATTAACTTTAGCTTGTTTTGCATTTTGTGCTACTGTGATATTGTGTTGAATTGACATATTTGTACCTTAGTAATTTAATTTAGACACAATTAAAATTATTTAATTGCTCATTAGTAATTTTTCTTCTTATAGCAACTCACCCCCAAGGTTGTCAAGCATTATTTTAAGGAAAAGTTGATTAAAACACGTCATTCCAATTTGGGGGCTTTGCCCCCAAACCCCCAGCAAAGGGAGTGACTCCCTTTGCAAACCCCAATGATTTTTTCAAACTTTATTTGAAAAAATGGCAAAAATAAGAAATTTTCACTAATCAATTTTGATAAAAATATCTTTTAATATAAGAATTGGAATGACGTGTGATTAAAACACGTCATTCCACGCCATTCCGGTTTTCAAAAACTATAATTATGTCATAATTTTGATTTTAGAAATTAAGTAAAACACTAATAAATCAAAATATTTATACTATTATTTAATAAAATGTTTTTTAAGGAAAGGAGGAAGCGATTGCTTGCGTTTGAGGAGGAAAAACTCGCCCAGCCGCAGGCGTTTTTAGTTGGTTCAAAAAAACGTGGTTTTCCCTCTCAATCCGGAATCACGTGGGGGCAAAGCTCCAAATTGGAATAACATGGACTATTTATAGTTTAAATTTGTATCATCAAATAAATTTTTCACGGCATATTGTTTATTTTTTTGATTAAGTTTTTTCTCACGTTTTTTTAGAAAATAAAACATTATTATCAGTATTGCCATGGCAAAATATGGCAAATATGGATAGATATGAAAAAATATTGTTTTTTCTTGAATTGGAATAACATATCCGCTAAGGCTTGCATCTTCAAATAAATTAGTTTTTGCAAGTACTCTTCCATAATTATCCACAATACTGCTTATACCTGTATTTCCTGCCCTTACCAAGAAGCGGTTTTGTTCAACTGCTCGCATAAGGGATAATGCTAAATGTTGTTCACCGGCACTGCTTAGATCATACCATGCATCATTACTTACATTAATAAAAATTTCAGCACCATTTTCAATATCTGTTTGGGCTAAATGGGGGAAAATTGCCTCATAACAAATCAAAGAAGAAAATTTAGTTTCTTGATTTTTATTTTTTAAAATTAGACTTTGTTCTCCACTGCCGGCTGTAAATCCGCCAAGCCCTTGCAATAAATTTTTAAAAACATCAGGAAAAAATGGAATTTCAGGTAAAAATTCTCCGAACGGAACTAATCTTCTTTTATCATAAAAATTTATGCTACTATTTTGCAACAAATATAATCTGTTATAATAATTAGCTTCATTTTCATTTTTTGAAATTCCGGGTGAACCAAAAACAAGAATTTTATCCAATGCAAAATCATTAAAAATTGAAGTTAAAAATTCATTTTGTCCGTAAAAAAAAGGCAGAGCAGTTTCAGGAAGCAGAAAAACATGTGGAAATTTTATGTCCTTGAGATTCGTTATGGCAACATTTTGAGATTCAGTGCCAAGCCTGATATATTTTAATAAACTTGCCAGTTGAAAGTTTTGATTCCATTTGACGGCCTGAGAAATATTTCCTTGTATGGCACTAAATAAAATTAAATTTTGTTCATAAAAACTTTGTTCTGCATTTTTAGAAATAAAGTTTGGCATTAAAAAAGAATGTCTTGATAAACCAATTAAATTAGGATCATTATAGTAGTTCAAATAATTAAAGTTTTCATTTTCATTCTTATTAAAATTCTGATTTTTTACTTTAAAAGGTTCTTCTTGGTTTAACCCCTTATAAAAATTATCTTTTATAAAAGTATTTTGCAATCTGAAATCACCATAAGCAAAAATAGCACCAAAAAGAATAATACTAGATATAAAACAGAAAAATTTTGGTTTTAGTGGACGATTATGGGGTGAAAATAAACTTAATCCCTCCGCAAAAAGCACTGCAATTCCCACATAAAGTCCTGAAAGACCAAAGGCACCGATTATACTTGCCAATTGGATAAACTCCGGACTTTTGGCAAGAGCAGAAGATAAAGACAACCAAGGAAAGCCGGTTAAAAAATACGACCTTAACCACTCTAAAATATAAAATAAAAAGATAGCTGTAAAAGCTCTGATAAATGGTGAAAAAATCATCATTCTTTTCATAAAATAAGCAAAAACAGCTCCCCATAATCCAATATATGCTCCCATAACAATTACGCAAGGCACAGCATAATACCATGGAAAAAAACCATAAATATGCACAGCATTATAAATAAAATACATGGATAATGATGTACCGAGCAATGAACAAAGCCAAGCATCTCTAAAAACTTGCCTACTGTTTTTTGCAATTAAATAAAGGGCAACAGGATATAGTAAAACTAAAAATTCCAATTGATAATATGGATTCGGAAAACCAAAAAATAATGCAAGTGCCCCTAATAATATTATAAATATTATCATAAAATACCTTTAAAATAAAATTTTAATCAATTCTGAAAATTAGCTTAACAATTATCTTTGCAAAATTCAATCTTTTGGCTAAAATGTTTTTATAAAATAAAAATATGATTAATTATAAAATTTATTTCAATAAGATAAGGAAATATTATGAAGACACTTATGACATCACAAGAATTGGCCAGAACTTTAGAAAGACTTGCCTACCAAATTCTTGAATTGCATGTTGATATGGAAAATGTAATTTTGATAGGTATTCAAAGAAGAGGAGTCAATATTTCGGTAAGACTGGCTGAAATATTAGAAGAAAAAATTGGAAAACCCATTAAACTCGGAACCTTAGACATTAATCTTTATCGTGATGATTGGACTTCACTTGCCAATATTCCATCTATTTTGGCCTCACAAATCCCCTTGCCAATTGAGGGAAAATCCATCATATTAGTAGATGATGTTTTGTTCACAGGCAGAACAGTAAAATCTGCATTGGAAGCCATTTCAGATTATGGTCGCCCCGCTAAAATAGAACTTTTGGTTTTGATTGACAGAGGACATAGAGAATTGCCCATTGCTGCCAATTACATAGGTAAATATATTAATACAGCCCTATCAGAACAAATAAATGTTTTGGTCAGCGAGCTTGATGGACATGATGAGGTAAGAATTTCAAGCAAACACTGATCCAACTATGATTTTCTCAAACAATACAACCTTATTGCTCCACCAACTATTAAGTGGACACAAATGACTATAAAAATGTATAACTATTTGAATTTACATATTTAAATACAAAAGGTTTGTTCATTATTTATTTGAGGAAGCAATAAATAATAATCAATAAAATAAATGGTAATAAAATAAATGGAAGAAAAATATTTAGAGCGTTTAGTAATAATTGTCGGTGATGAAGATTTTGCTTTGGCACAAGCTTTGGTCAGTCAACATTTAATGTATGGTTGGGAAGAAGAAAGTCTTGCGGACGGAAGCACTTGCATAACTTGTCATTGCGAAGAAGCAAAGGTTTTAGATGAACTTGTAACAGAAATTTCAAGCTTTATCCCCTATATTGAGGTTAGGCGATCAAAAATAGAACAAAAAGATTGGACAAATGCTTGGAAAGAGTATTTTACCCCCATTCAAGCAAGGGAATTTTTAATTGTTCCACCTTGGTTAAAAGATTCAAATGATAACCCACCCCACAAACATCAAATTATTATTGAACCAAAATCAGCCTTTGGCACAGGACACCATGCCAGCACAGTTCTTTGCCTTGAAGCCATCAGTATTTTGCAAAGTGAAAATAAAATTGATGCGGGGCAAAAATTCTTAGATCTCGGAACAGGCACAGGGATTTTGGGTATTGCCTGCGTAAAATACGGGTTAACAGGCTTTGGACTTGATATTGAAACCCTAGCTGTTGCCAATGCTAAGGAAAATTGTGAACTAAATAGTATAAATGTAAAAGAAGACGATTTTATAATTGAGTTTGGCTCCATTGATAAAGCTAAAAATCAAGAATTTGATTTAATCATTGCAAATATTTTGGCTGCGCCACTCAGAGAAATGGCAAGCGAAATAATCAAATGTTTAAAACCGAACGGAAGATTAATTTTATCCGGTTTTTTGGAAAACCAATGTCAAGAATTGGAAAAATGCTATGGTGATCTTGGTCAACCTCGTAAACTGACTAAAGAAACAGATATGAGAGATGGAAAATGGGTTTCCTTTTTCTGGTAAAAATTATTTTATAATATTTATTTCTGTTGCATTATGGTTTTCTAAGGAAGCACTGATTAATTCTGTAAACAGAAGTAATCAGAAAGGCACACTGCCTTAATTCGCCCTTCGGGACGCAAAAAACGTGGTTTTTGCTCTCATTTGGCGTGCAAAATAGCCATTTCATGTCTATTTTGAAAGGAAACGCTTGTAGGGTTTTCTTAGAAATATAAAATTTAGATTTAATCAGCGTTTCCCTAATTATAAAATTTGGTTTTTCAAGAGAGAACACACGCCATTCCGATTTTCAAAAACTATAATTATGGCATGATTTTTGATTTTAGATATTAAATAAAATATTAATAAATAAAAATAGTTATATTGTTATTTGAAAAAATGTTTTTTCAGGAAGGGGGGGAAGCGATTGCTTACGTTTGAGGGGGAAAACTCACCCGGCTTATGTCGAACAAAGTGAGACTAAGCGTCATGGATTAGTTCAAAAAAATGGGTTTTCCCCCCTCAATCCAAAATCACATGAGGGAGAACATTTTTACCTGCAAAAATATTCCCCACTCAAGAAAAGTTAGCCGAACAATGCAAAATATTTATTTATTTTTTGCCAAGCCAAAATCAAAAGCCGTTGTTATATAACTACCGTCGGGTTTGACAGTAAATTCCAAATAACCATCAAGTCCCATACTTGGTTTCATTTTTATACCGACAATAACATCACCATTTTCAGTTTCTTTAATATTTGTATCATAATCCCCATGCTCTGATACCCCACCTAATCCGACAGCTTCTGCAAACATTCTAAAATTTACGGATGCAGCTTGAGTCAAACATTGTAAAATTACAGCTTTTTGTTTTTCACTCTTGCTCATGCTTTCCACAAATGAAATTATACGAGTAAAAGTTGGATTGGTTGGTACATTATCTCTATCCGATATTTTATGTGGAGTTTGAGTAAATGTACCTGATCTCAATGATTCAAATGTATACACAGATTGATGATCTCTACGTCTAAAATCTGTTTTTAATCCATAGGCAGTTGATGGGGCATAGTCTGTAAGTCCGGACATGGTGGGAGGAGCGGATAAATTTTCAAGATTTAGCCTAAGTTTTCCTTGATGCAATTTTATAGCATCATTATGGGTCAAATTCTGATTTAACAATGCAACAGTATAGAACATATCTGTATCCTCATTGGCAGAAGGATTTATTTTTCTTGTATATTTATGTACAGTTGATAAAATTTCTCTCATAATTACCCTTGCCATATTTCCTTCTGTAATATTTTTAGGGGCTTTTTTACCAATAATTGCAGTATAAAGTTCTGAGGGAGTAAGATCAGGATTTTTTTTGGCAGCCTCAAGTATATTTTTATAATAGGCAGTGGGTATTTTCTCAAGCCCAAATAAAGCGGAATTACTGTCCGATAGTTTTAATCGTTTACCCACATCAAGTAAGATATTATGCTCTGCTTGGCTTATTTTTCCTTGCAAGCTTGTAAGAGCCATAAATTCGCTTGAGTAAATTAAATTACGAGTACTTGATGAAAATTTATCATAAACTAACTTCATCATATCTTTATGAAATGATCTCGCATTATCAGGTTGGGGGCGCATTGAATAATAGAGGGTATTAATATCAATGGGGGCATTTTGATTACCTTCCAAGACTTCAACCCTATGATTTGCAACACTTCTTAAATGTGCCATCACTATATTAATACTTAGTAAATTTCCGATACCCTTTGTTATATCTGTTCTTTGATTACTATTTAATTCATTACCTCCAAGAACAGTTTGGGTTTCTGCCAAAGCAAAATTTATGACATCGGAAAATTCAGACATGGCTTGACTATCCATTGCTTTGACAAGTGCAGAGATATTTTCTTGATTATTACAATGAGTCAGAGCAGACTTTAAAATTGCAGGCACATATGTTTCAAATTTTACACCGGCATGTTGGCTTTGACTAAGGATTGAAGTAATATGTGTTATTATTTTGGGAAGCATATTATCCATGCCTGCCATATTATTTAAAACTGAGTCTAAGCTGGAGATAATTGAATTCATGTTATAATTCATTTCTTCAAAAAACCTGATATCCCTAAGCTCTGAGCTTAGGACAATTTCACTGAATATTATTTTATGTTCAGGCTTTATTTTAGAGCTTTCAGAAATTTGTTTAAGAGTTTGCCCCATGGTAGTCAGTTGAGATTTTAATGATTTTTCTATGCTTGCCTTAATATCCTCTTCCCTAATATTGCCGCCAATTTGGCTTTCCAAATGTTTTAATGCTAAATTTACCCCATCAATAAAAGAACTTGTGGATATTTTAGCCAAATCGGCATCGGTTAATGCTCCAAGTCCAAGCTCTTCTTTATTTTGATTGATAAAATTTACAAAAAAATCGGGAGGACTATTAAAAAGCTCGGTACTTGAAGTATGAAGATAAAGATTTATGAATTTATCAAATTGAGCTTGATTGGTTTTTGAAAAATTTGCTTGCAAAATTAAATCAAGACTTTTAATAAAATCTGTTTCTGCCGAAGACGCACCGCTCAAATATATAAAATCATCAATGATAGTGTTTATACTTTTCCCCATAAATAAAACCTTATCAGGGTTAGTACCTTGTGCAACCAACTCTTCCTTTAAAAAATTAGCAATTTTATAAAGGGCACCCAAGGAATTAACCAATTTATCATGTTCGGGACTATTTATCTCACTTACAGGTGTCTGTGGATCAGAAAGAATTTTAGTAAAATCCTCATGAATATTATAGATAGTTGCCAGCATTTTATCACAAGCTTGCAAATTTTCTTCAGGTAGTAAAAATTTTAATGAATTTGCCAATATTTTTGTAATTAATTCTGTGTCATTATGTTGACTTGGGTCTTTGATTGATGCCAATATAACCGAATTTAAGTCGGCAAATTTTGTGGCAAGAGCAATCGGATCTGTACTTACTTGGGGATTTATCATTAATTCCACAAATTGATTCATACGCAAAATAGTATTAATATATAATGGTAATTCCTCTTTTTCAAATGGATTTTTTCTTGTGGGGTCATCAAATTGATGAATAATACTTTCAAGAGCTTCTCTATTGTTTTCTAAAAAAGTATTTGCACAATTTAACATGGTTTCTTCAAACTGTGTAAAAAAATCCTCTGCTCTTACATCAAGATTTTTTATTTCTTGTTTTACTTCAGCCATAAAGCTTGGATTGGCTGATAGGGCATGCCCTAAACTTTCAGGCAAACCTTTTTTACTGAGAGCGGTTAACATGCTCAGTTCTGTAAAATTATCAGCACTAAAATCCAATAAGACTTCATTCTTGCTTTCAATACTATCTAACATTGCAAAATCTTTTTCAAGAACTTGCAATGTTTTATCAACAAAGGAAGGAATTTCCATATTGGTGAGTAAATTGCTTTTCAAACCATGTAATGTTGTTTCAAAAATTTTTCTGCCAAAATTGTTTTGGGGAAAAGAATCAAAATTTTCATCAAGATTATTAAATATATCAGCAAAAATTTCTACTTCCCTGGCAAGATTTTCTGAAAAATGAGGGGGAATGTCATTTAATGAAAAAGGGTTTGGCAAAACTGATTCAATTAATTGATTATAAGATGTTGTTTGCTTTAAAAACTCTATAAAAGAATTTAATTGGGCACTGTCTTTGTGTGGACAAAAAGATTTTACCATGTCCGCAAGCATGCTATCCTTTAGATAATTTGCCATAAATCCTCTTGGATTTTCAAGCTGTGAAATGTCAATATTATTGTTGACAATGTGATTTCTAAAGGCATTGACTTGATTGACAGAAAAAGAATTATTGGCAACCAGTCTATCAAATAATTGTTCATTTCTTTGGATATTTGTTTGAACAGAGTTTGCTAACCTTGACATAACTTGTTGAACATCTCGCATTGTCAACGGCTTTCGTTCAGCAATTAACTGCTCTGTAATATCTGTTATATTGTTCAAATGATTGGCATAAATTGGATTTAACCTTAAAGCCTCCACAAAAGCCCTGACAGTCGCAATATTTTCATTGGCTCGTGCTGTTGTTCTTAAGCTAAAAAATGAGGATTTATTTTTTAATTCATCGCCCTTTACAAAAATTTTTTGATTGGGATCTGTCGATTGAAATGATAAACTTCTAAATGCATCTAAAGAAACAGGCATAGATACTCCTAATTATTTTTATATTAAATGTGTTTATTTCCAACAATGTATACTTTTCATTAAAATAAATTTTTTAAAAAACAACTTATTGTTTTCATAATAAAAACATTGTAAACAAAGTTTGCAAATTAAACCATAAAAAAAACATTTGCAAATATTATTCCAACTTAGTAATCTACATGTGATTCCAAATTGAGGATGAAAAACATTTTAAATAATAATATAAATATAAGGTGTTAATATGACAAAACGCATTACAATTATCGGAGCAGGCCCTGGTGGATATACGGCTGCATTTGAGGCGGCCAAAAAAGGTGCAGAAGTTACTCTTATTGACTCAAACTTTCTTGGCGGTACTTGTTTAAATTGGGGTTGTATCCCAACAAAAACAATTAAATCCAGTGCAGAAATTTATAAAAATTTTTCTCATGCCAAAGAGTTTGGAATTAACCTTGAAACAGAACCAAAAATTGATATGGAAGCTGTGATTGCTCGTAAAAATAAGGTTGTAAATACTTTAAGGGGAGGGCTTGAGAAAACTTGCGCCAAGTTAAAAGTAAAAATTATTATCGGTACAGCTAAAATTATCAAGAAAAACCTGGTACGAGTTGAACAAACAGATGGTAATATCCAAGATATAGAAAGTGATGTAATAATAATTGCCACAGGCTCTTCCCCGCTTGATTTGCCCCATTTACCCATTGATCACAAATATATTTTATCAAGCACAGATGCCTTGGATTTAACAAAAATTCCAAAATCTGTCATCATTGTGGGAGCAGGAGTGATTGGTTGTGAATTTGCTTTTATTTATCAAGCTTTTGGTAGCCAAGTAACCTTGGTTGAAGGTTTAGACAGAGTTCTACCCCTGCCATCTCTTGATGAAGAAATGAGCAAAATAACCCATAGGGAAATGAAAAAAGCTAAAATAAATGTGGAATTGGCACAAACTGTCAAATCTTATGAAATTATTGACGGAAAAATTGTGGCTCATTTGGAAGCTTCTCCCTTTATTAAACATGAAAAGGAAATCCAAAGTAAAAGCATTGAAGCTGAAATCATGATTATGAGCATAGGTCGAGTACCAAATACAAAAAACTTGGGACTTGAAGAACTGGGCATAAAGCAAGATTCCAAAGGTTATATCATAAGCAATGAATATTTAGAAACAAATATTCCAAATATCTATGCCATAGGCGATGTTTTGGGACCAAGTAAAATCATGCTTGCGCATATGGCCGGCCATGAAGCCATGGTTGCAATCGATAATATATTTGGAAATCCAAGAACTTGCTCATACTTTGCTTGCCCATCCGCTATTTTTGTAAGCCCTGAAATCGGTAGTGTTGGATTTAGTGAAAAGCAAGCAATTGAACAAGGTTATAAAGTTCAAAGTGAAGTTTTCCAATTTAGAGAGCTTGGCAAGGCTCAAGCCATGGGCGAATTGGCAGGAGCTTTTAAAATCATTGTGGATAAAAACAATGGAAAAATCCTTGGCGCTCACATTGCAGGTGCCCATGCCACAGATTTAATAGCTGAACTAACTTTTGCCATTGAACAAGGTATGGAAATTTCAAGAGTTGCCAAAACCATTCATGCTCATCCAACCTTGGCTGAAGGAATTTTTGAAGCGGCTCATATGTTTAATAATAAACATTGATTCTTTGGCATCTCCTAAAAAAATAAGATGAAAAATTTGAATTTCTTTCCTTAAAGCACTTTATTCCAATTTGGGGGCTTTGCCCCCCCTCACGCCAGGGCTAACGCATCTAAATTGAAATAGTTTTTCAATTTTATAATATATTGATA
>CAYJGE010000063.1:0-16544 GCA_964369835.1 uncultured Mailhella sp. | reverse complement strand
CGCCCAGCCGCAGGCGTTTTTGGTTGGTTCAAAAAAACGTGGTTTTCCCCCTCAAAAAACACAAAAGCGGATTGACGTGATAAACTTGATATCGGTTAATTTTTTATTTCGTTAACCGACAATCCTAATCTTTTGATATATCAAGAAAAATACTAAATAATAGTGTCAATTGCGAGGTTGAAGCGATTTGTACAGGAAGTGGCAAGCCCCGCAGGGCAAGCGAAGCAATTTCCACGCAAATTGCAAGCTTGAGTGAGTGGGGCTACAGGACGTAGCCCCCGAACGTCATCTGTAATGTTAAGCAATTTCTCTGTTAAATGTCTTAAGTTCCCCCTCAAATTGGAATAAAGTATTTTAATCAAGCCCCATGATTGATCTGACTTTTATAATGTGGTCATCAATGGGATTGTGTCTATAGCTTACTTGTAGGTGGTGTAGGGGAGAGTGGTGGCATTTTCTGACGATGGCATTTGCCATTTTTTCCAGTTCATTTTCAATTTCTTTGGTTTCAATGCCTAATTTTTTAAGATTTCTGATTGTTTTTTCCAGTTCAAAATCAATTATATTTTTCCCTTTATTTTCAATATCCAAGATGGTTGGTTTTAGTGAGAGGGATTTTTGCCAAATTTCAAAAATATTAGTTTCATCTTCAATAATTGCCACGGCTTTCATGGCTTCTTCTTTGCGTTGAGCAATATTTTCTTCAATAACTTCTTTTAAGTCATCAATATCATAGACATAAACATTTTCAAGCATGTCTACTTCAGGGTCAATATCCCTTGGCATGGCTATATCAATGAAAAACATGGGGCGATTTTTACGTTCTTTCATAATTGAACGCATTATTTCTGCTTTTATAATTGTATCTTGAGCTCCTGTGGAGCTGATTACAATATCGGTTTTGAGTAGGCAATCTTCAAGGTTATCAAAGGAAAAAGCTTCACCGCCAATGCGATTGGCCAAGTCTTCGGCATTGGCAAAAGTTCTGTTTACAATTCTTAGTTTTGCTATATTGATATTGATTAAATGCATGGCGGCAAGTTCTGCCATTTCACCGGCTCCGATTAATAATGCTTCATGCTGGCTTATGTCGTCAAAAATACGTTTGGCAAGTTCAACAGCCGCATAACTTATGGAAACGGCACTGGAGGCAACAGCGGTTTCACTGCGAACCCTTTTGGCTGAATGAAAGGCTTTATGCAATAATTTATTGATCATTATGGAGCTTTGCCCGGCTTTAACTGCCAAATGATAGGCTGATTTTAACTGACCCAGTATTTGGGGCTCACCAAGTACCAAAGAATCAAGACTTGAAGCTACTTTGAATAAATGAAGAACAGCTTCTTTACCTTCATAACAGTAAACATAGGGTTTTAAATCATCAAAGTTTTGTCCGCAGGCCGTACTCCAAGCACGGATAATATCATTTGGATCATGGTCGTAACAGACTAAAATTTCAACTCTGTTACAGGTAGATAAAATTAGGGATTCATTGACAGGCAATTTTAAATCAACTGTGTTTTCAGTATCTTTTATGCTAACTATTAATTCTTGTTCTTCACTGTTTTGTGATGCTTGCTTTTTTATCCACTTGGTTTTGGCAGTACATCGACCGCCTTGCTCATTTTTAAAAAATTTTCCGCAATTTGTGCATTGTAAACCGTTAATTTGGTATCTACAGCTTGAATTTTCATTTTTTGGATTATTAGTTCGAGAAAAAAGCCAATTTTCCGGTGTTGTAAATGTAGTTAATGCAAATTTTTCCCTAATTTCGACTGTGGCTGTTTTATGGTTTAATCCAATAAGATAAATTTTTGACATAATTTCTAAAACCCATGATGTGTTGTTAAAAATGTGTTTACAATAACAATGGAAAAAAGGGAAGCAAAAAAAATGATAATTGCTAAAATAGCCGGTTTGCGACCTGTAAAATCTTGTTTTTGTCTTCTGTGAAACAAGTACGCGTATAATGCTAAAATAATTATAGAAAATATTTCTTTTGGGTCAAAGCTGAAAAATTCTCCCCACACAGCATAAGCCCAAATAAAACCTGCAAAAACTCCTAAAAAATAAAGAGGAAAGCCAATATAAGTAAAAATAGCATTTAACTTATCAAGGCTGCCAAGGGCTGGTAAACCTTTGGGTCGTGATGAAAGTTTTAATTTTTTCTTCAATGCCTTTTCTTGCCATAAAAAGATTATTCCCGAGCAAGCAGCCAAAGCCATACAGGCAATTCCACCAAAAACTAAACTTAAATGTAGCCAAAAAACCGGACCATTTAAATCATTGTTGATATTTGCTTCATTATTGATTGTCAATGTGGCTGTGAATAGAATGAAAAAACTGATGGGGGCAATTGCCAGAAAGAAAATATAGTGTTTTAACCAAAAAAATAGAATAAATCCAAAAAGTAAAAGGATCCATAACAGAGGAACCAAGTACCAAAGGCGAAAATAATTCATGTCATGGGTGATAAAACCGTCAATCATTATAATGCTGACTAAAATAAAAATTAAACCCATTAATCCTATGGAAATTTTTTTAAATTTATCTTTGTTAATAAGAACACTTATAAAAATGGTAATGGTTGCCAAGGCTGAAATGAGTATAGCGGAAGTATTTAAAAATAAAGTCATAAAAACTCCTGATATAACAATTAAGAATTAGAAAAAAATATTTAAAATTAACCAAAAACTTTTACCCAAGAAATTTTTTCATGAATAATATTTGGTAAATTTTCTGCCAATAATTGTTTAAAATCTTCTTTTTTGTCTTCTTTTAATAGGTTAATAAATTTTTCACGCAAATCATTTTGGACAAGTTTTCTAAAAATCTCAGTCCTGATATTTGTTTGTGTAAAATGTTCAAAAGCCAAAGTTCTAATTTCTTCAAGCACATTTAAAAAAGGAATATATGAAGTGCCAAGCCAGTTTACTAAATCAGTTTTTAAAGCTTTGGCAAGGGCAGGGCTTGTGCCTGAAGTTGATAGAGCCAAAACTAAATTGGAAACTTGAATGTGAGACGGGACAATAAAATTACCTCGTGATACATTCTCGATAACATTACACAAAATATTATTTCTTTTGCAATACTCAGCAATTATTCCATTTTGTTCAGAGTTTGAAGTGGAAGCAAAGACCAAATTTATATTTTGAAAATCATCAAAACTGAAATTTCCCTGTCGATAATTTATATTAATATCTTCAGCATATTCTTCCTTATAGTATTTTATAAACTCATTCTTTGATAAAAATTCATCAATTACAAGAAGTTCTCCGATTTTTGCTTTAATTAATGTTGAAATTTTACGCCTTCCGACAGATCCGGCCCCAATAACAAGGCAACGCATGGAAGAAATATCTAAAAATAATGGATAGTATTGCATAAAAATTTAATACAACTTTTTTTGCACTATTGCAAGTTTAGTATATAATATTTAAAATTTGAAACCTCCACATAATGGATTATATGGAGGTTTAAGGAAAGGTTGATTAAAGCATGAAAAATGCCACGCCATTTCGGTTTTCAAGAAAACACAATTTTGGCATGGTTTTTTATTTTTTAGATTTAATAAAATATAAATAAATCAAAATAGTATATTATTAACTAAAACAATGTTTTTTAAAGAAAGGGGGAAGCGATTGCTTACGTTTGAGGGGGAAAAACTCGCCCAGCCGCAGGCGTTTTTGGTTGGTTCAAAAAAAACGTGGTTTTCCCCCTCAAACCGGAATGACGTGGAAAAATGCTTACCATTAATTTTTTGAATTGGTAAATTCTATGGCTTTTTCCAAAACATCTTTTGGATATGCTCCTTTAAGTACCACATTGTTGACCACAAAATAAGGAGTGCCGGAAAAACCATATTGTTTTGCTTCATTAAGGTCATTTTCGATTATTTCTTCAAGTTTTTTATTGTTTTTCACTATTTCAGTAGCAAGTTCTTGGGCATCAAATCCAAGTCCCATGGCAATGGCACGCAAGAAATTTTCTGCATTTTCAGCCAAGGATTTTTGGTTTGCAAAGATGGCGTCATGAAATTTCCAAGCTTTTTCCTGATCTTTTTGGTAAATTTGATAAAACCATTTGGTTGCCAATCTACTCATCGGATTATTTGGAACGGATTTAAATACAAATTTCACATCATTTCTGTCGGAAATTAAACTTTCAACTGTTCTGCCGGCTTGAGCACAATAACCACATAAAAAATCTGAAAATCCGATAATTACATTTTTAGCATTGGCATTTCCAAGCATGGGTCTGTTTTTCAGTTCAAAATTCTTATGTTTGTTGACATCATTTTTCCAGCCCTCTGTAAGTTTTGTAATCCTTGCTTTTTCGGAAGCTGTTGTAATGGATTTGATTAATTCATCACTGTTTTCCTCAAAAACTTCAAATAAAATTTGTGGATTTTCCTTAAGGGTTTTTGCAAGCATTTTTTTAAATTCACTTTCACTCATTTGTCCCATGGCAATATTATGCCCAACATTTGTAAAAAGAAGAGTGAAAACAAGACAAGTACATAATTTAAAAATATTTTTATTCATTTTTTTCCTTTTTCATGAAAACACTGATTAATTCAGTGTTTTCATAATTTATTTCTAGAATCTATTCTTCCTCGGAATTTGCTTCTGCTTCCAAGTCAGCAGCTCTTTTGATTATTTCTTCAATTTGAATATCAGCGCCAAGAACTCCGGTTATTTCATCGGCTTCATTGGTAATTGCATGGGATACTGTAATAATCAATTTTTTAGTATACATGGACTGAGCCACATCGGATACATAAATTTTACCGTTTTTCAAAGGCTTTTTAAACCAATTACGATCGGAATAATTATAACCTTCTTTGACCAAATCACCATAATTGGCTTGCTCTTCTGGATTAGTAACGGCATCAAGCAAATTACCGTTTGCATCAACCAAATATAAGAACTGAATAAATGGATATTCCTGTTCAAATTTTTGCATAGTAATTCTGGTTTGTTTATGATCAGCTTCAGCCACACAAGCATTGGCCAATTTTATAACCACATTGGAAGCCAAAAGTTCAGCATGCTTTTTAACATGCTGAAATTCTGAAACAAATAATTCAGGTAAAAAGCGACGGGTTAAGGCAATCATTTCCTTGGTTGAATAGGAAGTATTTCTGCCTGATTCATAGCTTTTCATAATAACATTATATAGTTTTCCAATGCTTGGATGTTGCTTGGTTACTTTTGCATCATCTTTTAAATTAAAATGATGATTTATCCAATAAGCAACGCCGGCTCTGCCTGATTTATCGGTAATAATAATCGGAACAGAGCGACCCAAAATTTCTTTGGTATCAAAAATATTGTAAATTTCCTCATTCTTAGCTAAACCGTCCACATGTACTCCGGCACTTGTGGCATTAAATTCAGAGCCGACAAAGGGGTAATTGGGTGGAATATTATATCCAATCTCTTTTTCAAAAAATTCAGCAATTTCAGAAATAACTGTTGTGTCTGCCATATCATCATTACCTGTTAATGAAATATATTCAACCACAAGAGCTTCCAGAGGGGGATTACCTGTTCTTTCACCAAAGCCAAGCAAAGCACCATTTACGGCACTGCAACCATAAAGCCAAGCGGTGACACCATTTACCAAAACTTTATGGAAATCATTATGTCCATGCCATTCAAGCCATTCACCCGGCACGCCGGCTTCATCGGTAAAAGCTCTGATAATTCCTTGTACAGAACGTGGCAGACTGGCACCCGGATATGGAACCCCAAAACCCATGGTATCACAAAGTCTTATTTTGATAGGCATGGCTGCTTGTTTTGATAATTCCATAAGTTTAGAAGCAAAAGGCAAACAAAAGCCATACATATCTGCCCTTGTTAAATCTTCAAAATGGCAACGGGGTACAATGCCCCATTCCAAAGCTTGGCTAACCAGTTTTAAATAATCGTCCATGGCTTCCTGTCTGGTTTTGCCAAGTTTTAAAAAGATATGATAGTCAGAAACACTGGTTAACATTCCAACTTCATCAAACTCCATATCTTTGGCTATTTTTAAATCATCAATATTAGCTCTGATCCAACCTGTTATTCTTGGAAAACGATAACCACGAGAGCGACATGTTTCGATTGCTTTACGGTCTTTTTGGGAATACATAAAAAATTCAGTAGCTTGAATAAGTCCTGTTTTTCCGCCAAGTTTATGCAATAAATCATACATTCTGGCTATTTGCTGAATGGTATAAGGTGGGCGTGCTTGTTGTCCGTCTCTAAATGTTGTATCAGTGATAAAACATGGTTCTGCCATTCTGGGATTTATAATACTGTCGTCAAATTCAATTCTACCGATTTTAGTATAAGGAAAAGCATCTCTATAAAGTTGTGGTGTTTCACGTTCTTCTAGATTTAGTGTTCTTATGGCATTTTTTCTGTGAATTAAAGACATGGAATCTCCTTTTTAATATGTAAATTGTTTATGAAATGATAAATAAAATATATAGAAGGTATAAAAAATGTAATTTTTCGTTGTGTTATATTATAATTTAAATTTATTCTTGTGGAAGTACTGATTTATTTTCTTTTGGGAAACTTTTTTGGAAAGTCTGTAAAGCCTGATGGTTGGTGAGTTTTCTTACCTTAACCTTAATAGCTTCCCTCTTTTCAAAAACTTTTAATCATAAATGTAGTTTTGTTGTTTTTGAAAAAATGAGTTAAAACTTAAAAAATAAATTTTTAAATTTTTATGGCTATTTACTCAGTATTTCCTTATGTTCTGTAAATTAACACAAAATTAAATTTTTGCAATACCTTAAAATTTAAGTTAATATATTTTGTATGAACTTAGCTTCCTATAATTATAAATTAAAATCAAGATAAAAAATGAAGGAAAAAATTATGAAAAAAATTGGAATTATTCGATGTCAACAAACAGAAGATTATTGCCCGGGTACACGATGTTTATCAACATCAAGGGACGGAACAGATTCATTGCAAGAATCTGAAATCGGAGCCTGTGAAGTTGTGGGCATTGTAAGCTGTGGGGGCTGTCCCGGTAAAAGGGCAATTTTGCGAAGCCTTGAATTGGTTAAAAGAGGGGCAGAGGTTATTATGATTGCTTCTTGTATCAGCCTTGGAACTCCAATCGGTTTCCCTTGTCCCCATAAGGGGCAAATGTTAAGGGCAATTAAGGCAAAATTGCCTGAAAATTTTCCCATGGTTGAATTTAGTCATCACGCTACAAAACCTAAATAGTTTAAGCTGAAAAGTTAATTTTCAGTATCGACTAAATAAATTATTTTTGGAAATAAAATGAAAAGTTCTGTAATTATTATCGGTGGTGGTCTTGCAGGTTGTGAATGTGCTTTAACTTTAGCCAAATTTAAAATTCCTGTAACTCTTTATGAACAAAAACCATATAAATTTTCGCCTGCTCATACAAGTGAACATTTGGGGGAACTTGTTTGTTCAAATTCCTTTCGATCCAACAGTGATACTGGTCCGCAAAGTAGTGGTGTTGGTATTTTGAAGCAGGAAATGCGTAAACTTGATGGTTTTTTAATTGATTATGCCGAAAAATATAAAGTTCCGGCAGGTAAGGCCTTGGCTGTGGACAGGGAACTTTTCTCAAATGAATTAACAAAATTGATTGAAAATAATCAATTTATCAACTTAGTGCGACAAGAAATTAAAAGTATTGTCGAAATTGAAGAAATTGCAAGGCAAAATGAAGCGGCATATATAGTAATTGCCTCCGGCCCTCTTACTTCCGAGGATTTAACCAATTCTTTGGCAAAAATTGTGGGAGATGATTATTGTTATTTTTATGATGCCATTGCTCCTATAATTTCTGCCGACTCATTGGACAATGAAATTATTTTTAAGGCATCTCGTTATGATAATGTTGCTCCCCCGGGCTATAGTGATGAAGTCGCAAACAGTCCGGAATTATCTAAGTTTTGGCAAGAAAAAATGCAAGAGAAAATTTTATCCGAACAATGTGAAAAAGTTGATTTGCAAAGTGAATTGGAAGCTGATCAAGGTGATTATTTAAATTGTCCCATGCATAAATTTGAGTATGAAAGATTTTATACGGCTTTATTGGAGGCGGAAAAGGTTGAAACTCACCAATTTGAGAAAGAAGTGCATTTTGAAGGTTGTATGCCCATTGAAGCTTTGGCAGACAGAGGAGAAAAAACGCTGACATTTGGTCCGTTGAAACCGGTGGGCTTTACAGACCCAAGAACAGGCAGACGCCCCTATGCAATTTTGCAACTAAGAACAGAAAATAATAATGCAGATGCCTACAACTTGGTTGGTTGTCAAACAAAAATGACCTATAAGGCTCAAGACCAAGTTTTTAGATTAATTCCCGGTTTAGAAAAAGTTGAATTTTTGCGTTATGGCAGTATGCATAGAAACACCTATGTAAATGCTCCAATCTGCCTAAATGAAAATCTGGCAATTAAGGGGCATGAGCATATCTTTTTGGCAGGGCAAATTACCGGAGTTGAAGGTTATGTGGAATCCATTGCAATCGGTCTTTGGCTTGGTATTTATTTGACATCTGTCTTATTGAATAAAGAAATTCAAGCGCCTCCAAATACCACTGCCCTTGGTGCTTTGTTGTCGCATTTAAAAAATACAAAAACTAAAAACTTTCAGCCTTCTAATATTAATTTTGGATTAATGCCCGAACTTGCTGAAAAAACAAAGAAAAAAAATAGAAAAGAGCAATTTGCCGAGCGGGCTTGTCAGGATTTTGATAATTGGCACAATAGCTTATGGATAAAAGAATAGATTTTTACTACATTTTCCGAATTGAGGGGGGATTTTTTTGAAAAAAGTTTTCCCCCCAAGAAAATTACTCTGCATTTTCTGAAATTTTGTTAAATTTCCATTTATCTGTTGGTAACCATTGGCGTACAATTCTTTCAAATTCACTTATAATAATAGGTTTTGAAAGATAATCATTCATACCTGCTTCTATAAATAAATCCTTAACTCCTTCTACCGCATTGGCAGTCAATGCAACAATTGGAATAGTTCTAAACTGTTGATCCTGTAAAGAGCGCATTAAAACCGTTGTTTCAACACCATCCATTTTTGGCATCATGTGATCCATAAAAATCATATCATATTTTTTATTTTGGATAATATCTATGGCTTCTTCTCCCGATAAAACTATATCAACGTCAGCTCCATAGGATTCAAAAGTTTTTTTGGCAACCAATAAATTTATTTTATTATCATCAACGACCAAAAATTTTATGTTGATTAGGGAGAGTTCTGTATTTTTTTCTTTGCCATAATTATGTGACATATTGTTGTCTAAAAGTCTTGATATGGAAATACTGGTTAATGGCATGTAATTATAGGAAACATTTGGGCCATAATTTTTACCTTCAAAATAATTTCTTGAATTGGCAATAAAATAAGTTTTTGGCATAGTACTGCTATCAAACTTTTCAAGTTGATTATAGTCAAGAAAAACATGGGTCAGATAATTCATATCTTTTATTTGAGATTTTATATCTTCAAAAATCACACATTTTGCACCAAGTTTTACCAATTTTTCATATAGGCTTTTGGATTTTTCCAAACAATTAAATGATATTCCGACATGATATTTACTAAATTTATTTTTATTCAATAAAGGTGTCATGTCATCGGTGCGTTGGGGTATTTCAAAAGAAAAGCAGGAACCTTCACCATATTTACTTTTAACAGAAATTGTTCCCCCCATTCTGTCAATTAAACTTTGTACTATTGCAAGCCCAAGCCCGGTTCCTTCCATGCTTCTGTTTCTATTGGCATCAATTTGATTAAAGGCAGTAAAAAGCATGGAAAGATCTTCATTTTTAATACCTATGCCTGTATCTTCAATACCGGCTTTTAATAGAACTTTATTATTTAGTATTGGTTCTGTCCATAAAATTAATTTAATATGTCCTTTTGTTGTAAATTTTATGGCATTGGATAATAAATTTATAATTATCTGTTTTATTCTTTTTATATCACCTATTAGAATACGAGGTAGGTTTGGACTATCTTCAACTATAAATTCAACTTCTTTTTTATCAAGTTTTGCATTGATTAATGTTGCAATGTCATTTATAAATGATTCCATATAATATGATTCTGGAACAATGTTTAAAGACCCTGTTTCCATTTTTGAAAAATCAAGAATATCATTGATTATTGCCAGTAGAGAATTGGCGGCATTTTTAATATTAAATAAACATCCAAGGGTTTGAGTTTGAGGCTTTTGTTTGATTGCAATATTTGACAGACCAATGATAGCATTCATAGGGGTTCTTATTTCATGGCTGATATTTGCCAAAAAATCCCCCTTGGTTCTATTGGCAAGTTCTGCCGCTTCAAGTCTTCTTTGCTCTGTGATATCAGTATAAAAACCTTCCAAAGCATGCGGAGTGCCATCTTCTTTGAATTCAACAACAATACTGCGTTCCCAAATCCATTTTACAGTACCATCACGCATAATAATTCTAAAACTTGTTTCTAGGGGTAAACCTATATTTAATGTTTTTTCATTTTCTTTCTGTAATCTTTCGTTATCATCGGGGTGAATCATGTCAAAAAATTTCAAGGCATTATTATTTGTCAACTCTTCGGGAGTATATCCTGTCAATGCATAACTTCCGGCACTAACAAAGGTAAAGGTATAATCAGGTGGATTACATAGGCATTGATACACCATACCTGGTAAATTTGACATAAGTGAGTCAATACGTTTCTTATTTAAATTTAAATCCATAATCGCATTTAAACGTTCGGATGATATCATTGCCAAAGCAACAAAATCTGCCAGTGAAGATGCAAAATTTTCCTCTGCCACACTCCAATTATAGGGTTTATCAAAGTGTTCAACACATACTACCCCCACAAGTTCGCCATCCATAAGAACAGGAGAATCAAGCAAGGCAAAAACATCGGTATCGTAATGATTGTTTATTGTAGAAAGTACATTTTTATCATCACGGTTAGCAGTCAAATCATTAATTTTTATTACTCTGTCAATATTTAATTTATTTATATACTCTCTGAAATTATTCATGTTAAAATCATCTTGAACACTAAAAGTATCTGTTCTGCTATCATAACAAATAACACTTTTTAAAAAATTACCGATATAATTTGTATGCCAAATGCCAACTCTTATATTTCCTATGGCATTGGCAGCTATTTTAGTAATTATTTTTGCAGCACTAACTAAGTTTCCGGAGGTTAATTCAGAAGATCTGGTAATTTTTGAAAGAGCATCACTTAGCCTCCGATCTTTTGCATCAAATGTATTATCATATTGATTCATATAACGTCCTTAAGAGTCTAAAAATTCAATACAACATGCTAATTATGTTGTAGTAATTATTATTTAATCAATTTAAATAATATAAAATATGATTGTATTTATACTTTTATATTTTATTATTGAGAATTTGTCAAACAAAACAGAAAATGGCAGGGGCAATGCATTTAATTTTTATTGAGGGGGAAAATTACGTTTTTTTTGAAAAAAAAATGAGTTTTTCCCCTTCAAACGTAATTGTTTCCCCTTTCCTTAAAAAAAACATATTTTACACAAAAAACATAAAAGATTTGAATGAAAAAACAATGATATATCAAGAAACCTCTGCACACAAAATTATCCTAAAATGAAAAATCCTTTCTAAAAACAGAATTCTATTAAAAATTAATAATTGTGCAGAGGTCTCATCAATATGTTGTAAAATTGAAAAAGCTATTTCAATTACGATGCTTTAGCCCTGCTGAAAATGGAAACAGGACTAACGCACGTCAACCCTTTTTTGTCTTTTTTGAGGGAGAAAACCCGGCTTATGTCGAACAAAATGAACTAAGCTTCTTGGTTCAAAAATGTGTTTTTTTCTTCAAGGAAATTAATCAGTGTTTATTTAAATTTCATTTCAAGATTTAATAAATATTCTTTTATATCAAGCCCTCCTCCATAACCAACTAATTTACCGCCTGAACCGATTACTCGATGGCAAGGAACAACAATACTGATGGGATTTTTATTATTTGCCATACCAACAGCTCGACAAGCTTTTTCATTTCCAATTGCCATGGCAATTTGTTTATAACTTCTGGTTTGTCCATAGGGAATGTCGCATAATGCTTTCCATACTTTTTTTTGAAAATCTGTGCCATGAAAAACATATTTAAAAGTAAATTCTTTTCTTTTGCCGATAAAATATTCTTGAAGTTCATTAAAAACTAAATCTGTAAATTCTGTAGGTTTTCCATAATCATTTATATCCTTATCTCGCACAAAATTAATTGTAGTTACAATATCATCTTGATATGTAAGATGAATATTGGCAATATCAAATTTATAAATAATGAAGTTTTGCATAACTAATCCTTTTTGTAAAATAAAATTTTTCTATAAATAAAACCTCTATATAGTAAATTAAGTTGACATCGCTAATGTCAACTTTCAAAAGGCACACTTGCTTCGGCACTCGTGCAATAAAATTGCACTTATGCCTACGCAGTGGTCGCCTGCTATCGTAGTCGACATAGTAATTTCAACTGAAATTACTATACAATATGCAAGATGAACTGTATAAAAATTTTAACATAATTATAAATATAATTCCATTTTTATTTAAAATGTATAATTACAGTATATTATATGAGTTTTTATTATAGATTAAATAATGACACGTTTTTTTCTTTACATATGTAAAATTTCAACATATATATTTTTGAAACATCTTCATGATTCATTGCATCTAAAACTCTTTTTTGTAGGGAAGTTTAAGCTAGATAAATTATGATTTTTAAATGAAATTAACAATATAATCCATAATATTTTCCGAATAAATTTATGGAAAATTTGGGGGCGCATTGGTTTCGACGTAGATAAAGAAGCCAAAGTGGCAGGTCGAGGCGCCGCTGGCCTCGTAAAAAGCGGCAACAATGTAATTGCAAAAAATGACGATTACGCTTACGCAATGGCTGCTTAATTGCAGTTAACGTAACCCTAATTCCCACGGGAATTACGTCAATCCGATAAATGTCTAATATATCGGTGCGGCGCAAAATTATTAGACTGGCAAGCTATTGTGCCTTATGGGTAGTTTGTGAGATTTTACATAGAGCTAACCGAGTACCACCCGTTTGGGGGTCAAGAACTTGGTGACTTTATACCCAAACTAAACCTGTAGAAACTTTGCGTGGACCGTTTGCGGACGGGGGTTCAATTCCCCCCGCCTCCACCATAATAAAATTTAGCCCCATAAGACTTAAAAGTCTTATGGGGCTTAGCTTTGTTAAGGGCTGTTCCCATTTCTGCACTTATTTTTTTAGAATTTATATTCAATTCCTGCATTAAATCCTATTGTTTCACGTCCTCCCAAGTTGCCATTTATTTTTCCATAGAGTATAAAATTATCGCATTCTTTGGAAGCTCCAAGGGATAGAGTTATATAATCGTCCACATCTGAGCTTGGCAGTGGAACACCGCTCACATAGGTTATGCTATCTTCTTTTATCAAGAAATTATATTTAGCCGAGGCAGTCAGGGAAAAATCATTATCAAAGTTTGCCACAAAGGTTAAGGCAGGGCTGATTTGCCAAGTGCTTGAGTCTTCGGGGTTTGTATGAAGTCCTGCCGAGTTTGTATAATCCTCAGTGTTTACATGTGAATACGATACCCCAAGGCTTGGGCGAAGATTATATTTGCCCTCTTTAAAGCTGAAATTATAGGCGGCATTTACTCCAAAACCTAAGGTTGTGGAATCGTATTCATCAGAAGTATAGAAGGTATTTGCAGGATCGTTATTGGTGATTTCATTATTTGTGAGCGTAGCGTTCACGGTTGCGCCGAAGGTAAAATTGCCGTAAAAGATACTTGCTCCAAGCCCTATTGTTCCGCCACTTTGTTCGGTTTCCACCGTGCTATATTCACTTTGGGTATTATTATAGCCAAGATAGGCAGAATATTTAATTTTTAAATCTCCTTGCCCGTAGGTCGGGGAATTAAAACCGGCCACAATGCCATAGCTTTCTGTGTCAATGGTATAATTTTCTGCGTCTGTGCTTTCAAAAGTGGCATTAGGCTGTGCCCATGCTGTCCATCTATTTTGCATGGAATTTGCGTAAAGCGCTTGCTCTAAAATTGTGGGGGCGCTTCCTAAGTTTGTGCCTGAACCAAAATTTTCTATATTTGTTATGTCCTGGGGTAATTTAAGGTTTTCCGATTCGCCATTATTTGTAATAGGAATCGCAATAGCAGTACTACTCTCGGAGCTAGAAGTGGTGGCGAAATTTCCGGGAATTAGGGTAAATCCGGGAATTTTGGGTTCTTTGAGAATTATGAGAATTTCTCCATTATCATTAACAGTAATTCCCATTGCTTTCAACATAGCAGTAATATGTGGTCTCAAGTCAATTGTTCCGCCAGCATCTTCGTAATCTTGTACAGCTTTTATAAAATCTATCACTTTAGCAAATAATGTGGTGGCGGTGTCGGCGGCGTTGGCAGCGGCGGCGGCGGCGACGGCGTTGGCAGCGGCTTCGACTGCCTCGTAGTCAATGTTTAAATCATTAGGATTTATTTTATTCAATGCATTTAAGAGATTATCAAAATATGGATCTTCCACAGTAATTTCGGGGCTTTGCGGAGGGGGCGAATCTTGCGAAGGCGTACCCATCATATTATCCAAGGCAGAGCTTGTTGTGTCAAGATTTATATTTGTTGTAAGCGTTGCCGTAACATTCGCCGCTTTTGTCATGGGGTTATCTCGTCTATTGCCGAAGAAAATTGTTCCGTCAGATTGAAGATCTGCACTGCTCACGTCATACATATAGGTTGGGCTATAGGCGCGAAGCGTTTCAAGCGTGAAATTATTACCGCCGTTTGCCACTTGCACAGATACATCTTTGATATTCTTAAAATCAATATTTTTTGTATTGCCATCATCCAAGTAGGTATCTATAAGATCGATTGCCGTGATATTCACCCTTTGATTTGCGCTCTTATCAAAGAAATCCGCTGTTTTGTTCGCTAAATCAACGTCGATTCTTGCGTTCAATGGGGCATAGTTGGTGAATATAGTCGGTGTGGTATTCCAATTTGCCATATCAAATCTGTCCATTTTCTCATTTATGGAATCGAGCGTACCGCCATGCACGTTAAAATTATTGAAGAAAGGCGTATAATCCGTGGTATTTGTCGGGCTTAAATTTGCATCCACGGTAATTGTGCCGTTATTGAAATTGACATCGCCCGTATATGAGCTCATATCCTCATTGAGAGCGATTGTTCCGCTGTGGTATGTATCGTTGATATTGATTGCGCCATCGCCTGTAATGGTGTCACCTAGAATAATTGTTCCGCCTTGAGCGCGCAAATTGAGCGTTCCTGCATTGGCAATGCCGTTTGTGTTATTGCCGTCAATTGAGGTTTCGCCATAACTTGCATACACATTCACCACTGCCGAGTTTGCAATATTTATGGCTGTGTCATTACTGTGAAATGTAGAATTATAAATGTTTACAACGCCATCTTTCGCGTCTATTGCGTAATTTTTGTTTTGAACTATTTGTGAATTGAAGATATTTGTTGTGCCGCTGTTTATTATTGCAGTGCCGCTTGCTCCATTTTGTCCCGTTCGGTAAATCTCGGCATCAAGAATATTGAGCGTTGCATTCGTTCCTACATTTACGACAGTTGATACATTATCAGCTTCAAGGCTATAATTATTTGTTTCGGTGTGGTTACCGAATATTGTGAGCGTGCCTCTATCAAGGTTTTGATTGATCGGCACTACATAGTCGGATGAGCTTGTGATTGAATAAGTGCTGACTCGCCCTGTACCGACATTTGAGTTTGCAATGGCAGAGCTAAGTCCATCACTTCCTCCTATTGCGAAGCTATTTCCGAGATATTCATATTCAGCAGCTTGTGTATAGGCACGTGCAAAAGTTGTTGCTTTAGTATCTATGTTACTATCAATTTTCGGTGAAAAATGTGTTTGAGTGGCATCCAAGATATTATAGGCAAGAGTTCCCTTAATTACTCCGCCACTTGCAGTTATTTCATCGTCCACATCAAGGTAAAGCACAGAACCGCTTGCAGTATTAAAAGTGCTATTTGTTCCGCCATCAAAATGCTCTTGTACTGTGCCGTCCGTGAAGAAAAGTGAACCGCCTTGCAAATATAAATTATTATCGGTGATTATGCCGTCCATCATCACAAAGCCGTTTTGGGGTTCGCTTGTGTGAGTGGTTAAATCGCCATTAATGGTAAATGTGCCAACAGGTGCGTTAGTTGTTAGACTAATCACGCCCGAAATATTATCCTTAATATGCACATACCCCATACTGTTTGGAGTGAGTAAACCTGTATTGATATTGAAAGTTCCCTCATTGTGTATGGCATTAGAACCTGTTTTGTCCGTATTGCCTGCAAAAAGGTTTAAGCCATTGCCCGTGATGAGATTTATTGTGTTAGAACTATTAATCGCTCCACCGTGATTATTTGCACTGTTGCCAATAAAAGTGCCATTGAGCGTG
>CAYJGE010000062.1:0-16750 GCA_964369835.1 uncultured Mailhella sp. | reverse complement strand
AAACATATTTTATACAAAAAATATATAAAATTTAAATGAAAAAAAACAATGATATTTCAATATATTATAAAAGTGAAAAACTATTTCAATTAAGATGCGTTAGCCCTGCTCAAACTCCCCCTTTCCTTAAAAAACAAATTTTCTAATATATTGTTTTATAAATGTTTTTAAAAAATAAATTTAAAAATAACTAATTTTTTTTGAAAGTAAATTTCACAAGCGGATTGACGTGTCAAGTTTATAAGCACGCAAAAAGCATGAAACCAAAATTGCCCCTGCTTGGGCAACATTTAACGAGTCAAAATCACGCAAAAAGGGTATGGATATTTTATGCATACATTGTTTTTGCACATTTTGGCGTATTCCCTTTTCTTCACTGCCCAAAACCAATAGGGCAGGCAATTTTAGTTTTTGCTCATTATCATCTGAAACATCAGAAAATATGGCATTTAAGCCTCCAACTTGGGCTGCATAGGTAGTAAAACCTGATTTTGAGGCAATTTCCACACATCTTGCCAAATTAACCACTTCCGCAATGGGCAATTTTTCAAGGGCACCTGCTGCCGAGCGTTTTGCCCCTGCTCCCAAAAAAGCACTGTTATGTTTTGGCACAATCAGCCCCGCAACTCCCAAAGCATATAAAGTTCTGACCAATGTTCCAACATTTCCGGGATCTAAAACCTGATCCAAAGCAACGATTAATGGCAAAGGCGATGAAAAAGCTTGTTCCATTAAACTTTCTGCTTCCAAAAATTTTACGGATTTTAATTTTGCCAAAACGCCCTGATGATTAATATGATGGCTGTTTTGCTTATTCTTACCATGACAAAGCCTATTTAAAGCCTCATCGTTTACCAAGCTAAAATGAATATGTTTATCTTTACAATGATCTAAAATTCTATGACTTTCCGAACTTTGATGCCCTCTGCGCATATAAATTTGATCTATTTTTTCGTAATCAAATTCTAAAAGCTCCAAGACAGGTTTTAAACCGGAAAGTATATCTTTATTATCTTCCCCATCTCTGTCTTTGCCATTTTCATGATTTTTATATTTAACATTGCTAAATTTATAATTTTTTTTATTAAAATTTTCTGACATTAAACTACCTTTTTTAAAACTTGCAAAATTTTTATTTTAAAAGCATAATCTTTTTTCAAATTAAGGCAAGTTTTTAACCATTTAACCACTTTAAATTATTAATATTAATTTGTATTGATAATAACCGCTGAAAAACACAATAAGATATATTTTTTAGTTTGAAGAGTTAATTTAATACAAACAAATAGTTTTTGGAATTATTATGAATAGATTATCGATTAAAGTTTACAATTTGTTTTTTCTCTCTTTTATTAGCTTAAGCATAGCAGCTTGCGGATCCAAAGATAATGTAGAATTAAATGAAAACGATACTTTAATTTCAGTTGAAGATTCTGTTGGTGAAGATTATAGTGTTATTCCTTTTGACGAACATACTCCACTTGCTGAACGCGAACAAAAAGTGTTTGAATCAAAAGGCGAAATAGATAAAAATTTAACTGCTAAAGAACTTGAAACAGTTGAAATTTATTATAAAAATTATTTAAAAAACTCTAAAATAACCATTGAACGCTTTATGTACAGAGCAAAACCCTATCTTGCTTTTGTCAAAAAAGTATTTAAAGATAAGAATATGCCTGAAGAATTGGCCTATTTGGCTTTCATTGAAAGCGGATATAATCCTTGGGCAGTTTCTCGCTCCAATGCTGTTGGCATGTGGCAATTTATGCCTAAAACAGGAAAACATTTTGGCTTGGTTCAAGACTGGTGGATTGATGACAGACGTGATCCATATAAAGCAACAGAAGCCGCTGCCACCTATTTAAAACACCTATATGATGACTATTTTCAGGATTGGTTTTTAGCCATTGCTGCCTATAATGCCGGGCCCGGGAAAATTCAAAGGGCTTTAGATGCCACCGGAACAAATAACTATTTTGATTTAATTGTGAAAAACAATGAACTTTCACAGAGCTTAAAAGTAAAAGATGAAACAATTCAATATGTTCCAAGATTTATTGCTATGACAAAAATTATGCGTAATTTTGAAGGTTTAGGTTATTATCCTGAAATACATACATTTAAAGGAGACAGACCTATTATCAAAGAGCAAGCCATTGGCATTTTGGCGGAACCCGGAACGGATTTAGCTTCCATTGCCAAGGACTTAAACATGTCATGGAGGGATTTTTCATCTTACAATCCTGCTTTTCGCCGTTATATTACACCGCCGGATCGTTCAGTTAAATTCTATGTTCCCATTGATCTGGAAGAAAGAGCCATTGCAGCCAGCAAAGACACAAAAAATACAGGTATCACAATGTATAAAATTGTCAGAGGTGATACTTTAACTAAAATAAGCAGAAAAACAGGCGTTCCTATCAAAACTTTGCGCCAACTAAACCATAAAAGCGAACCCTTGCAAATTGGAGCTACCCTTAGAATTCCAAGAAGCTCAAACTCAAGTATAAATCAAATGGCTCAAGCTGATATTGATAAATCAGGCTATTATTATTCCATAAAAGGCGGAGATACTCTAGGGGTAATTGCCGATAGACACAATATTCGTTTAAAAGATTTAATGGCCGCAAATCCATCTATTAAAAACGTAAAAACCATACAAAAGGGACAAAAAATATATATCCCCGCTAAGAATACGGACTCTTCAAATAAAAACACCTATACTGCTCAAAATGATAATTCTTCCAAAAAAAATACAAATTCAAAATCATTACCAAGTTACCATACTGTAAAAAGTGGTGATACATTATTTTCAATTTCACAGCACTATAACCTTAGCATGACTGAAATTAAGAATAAAAACAAGGATATAAATGCTAATAAATTAAAGCTTGGACAAAAAATATATTTGGCAAGCAGCAAAACTCAAACCAATAAAAACCAATCATATAAATCCTATAGTGTGAAATCCGGTGATACTTTTACCAAAATAGCAAAAGAACATGGAATGAAACTTGATGATTTAATTGCGGCCAACCCAGATATAAAATCAAAAAGAAATTTGTCCATTGGGCAAAAAATAAATATTCCTGCCTCTGCTTCTCGCATAACTCAAATCAGTGTCAATACAAAACCACTTGATTCTTTGAGTTCTTATATCATAAAAAAGGGTGATACATTATACTCCATTTCAAGAAGCTATGGAATTAATCAAAATCAATTATTACAAGCCAATCCTCAACTAAAATCAAATACTAAAATAAAAATCGGACAAAAATTAAACATTCCCGACAAAAATTCAACTTACAAAACAACAAAAGACTATACAGTATCAAAAGGCGACAGCTATTGGAGCATTTCCAAACAGTTTTCCATGAGTGTAGATGAATTATTGGCTCTAAACAATATGGAAAAAACTAAAACTTTATCCATCGGAAAAAAAATAAAAGTATATTCCAACTAGATTTTTGCAATAAATATTGTACTCAAAAATGAAAATTTATCTATTTTTCAGTAAAATCAACTAAAGGAACAAAAAATGACTTCACCGATTATAAAAGGAATATTGATAGGTTCTTCCATTGGATTTATGGCGGCATTTTTTGGATTTAGCGATAGTTTACCAAGAAGTGTTTTGCTTGGCACTATCACAGGTATTTTGGCCGGTATTACAATAAACAAAATGATAAAGCACAAACAACAAAATAATAAAAAGTAAACGGACATGTCTATATTATATAAAATTATTTTCATCGTTTATGATTTTTTATGGGTAATTGCCCCCTTTTTTTTACGTCTAAAAAAAAGAATAAGAGATGGGATTGAGCAAAGACAGATTCCTTCCGATTGGATGACACAAAAAATCATAATCAATAATAACTCTTATTTTAATCTTGAAAAAGATAAAATATTTTTTTGGGCAAAAATGCCTATCAGTAAACAAGAAATAAATTCTTCACTCTTTGAAAATAAAAAGAATATTAAGACTGTTAATGTTGAAAATGTCGATTTATGGCTACAAGCTGCCTCAGGAGGTGAGGCCTATTTGGTGGCAGATTTTTTAAAAAATTTACCAAAGTCAAAAAGACATTACAATATTTTAATCACAACATGGACGCGTGAAGGCATGAATGTGCTTGAAAAGGAGTGTGGACAAATTTTTACGGATTGGCAAAATGAAAATGTAAATAATTCCAATTCATTTCCCAATATCTTTATACGTTTTGCCAGTTTTGATAAAAAAAGCATTGTCAAAAAAGCTTTTAATCAAGCAAAACCACGTTTATGTATAATGTTTGAAACTGAGCTTTGGCCAAACTTCATGTTGGAATGTAAGGAAAGGAAAATTCCCCTTTATGTAATTAACGCCCGCATGACCAAGGCAAGTTATGAATGTTATAAAGTTATTTCTTCCATGTTAAAGCAAATTTGCCCAAAGGAAATTTTGGCAACAACGCAAGAAGATATGATCAGATTTTCAAAAATTTTCCCATCTTCACTGGTTAGCTTCATGCCAAACATGAAGTTTGAAAGGGCAATTAATTTAACCGCACGAGAAAAAAATGTACATATTGATTTCACAGACAAAGTAAATTTTGACAAATTAATCAATATTGACAATATAAATACTCAGGAAAAAAATGAAATTAATTCCAAACCTCAGGTTGAGGTTAAAACATCTTATGATAATAAAATTAAAAATATTAAAACAAAATTTTTAAAAAAATCCAAAGAAAAAAATATAAATTTAGATCAGGTTTTAATTTCAAAAAAATATTTTGAATATTTTCCCCATTTTTTTTCAAATACCAAATCTGTATTTTTATTTGCTTCCCTCAGAAAGAAAGAGGAAAATTTACTGGCCGCAACAATTTGGAAAGCATATTTGGAAAAAAAACAATCCATTTTTATTGTTGTGCCCAAACATTCGGATAGGTTTGATCATTGGTACACCAGATTTTATGATCTTGGCATAGAACCTGTTTTGGCTTCAGATTATTTAACCCATCAAAACTATGACAGTATTAATACAATTACCCCCTTTTCAACGCATCAATGTATTATTTGGGATATTTTTGGTGACTTGACAAAGCTTTATAACCATGCAGATTTTGCCTTTGTTGGTGGTTCATTTAAAAATTTAGGGGGGCAAAATTTTTTGGAAGCTTTGGCAGGTGGAGTTTGCCCTCACTTGGGACCTGACTTAGATAATTTTTTATGGGCACTTGGAAACGACCACCCGCCTTCTTTAGCAGAAAAAAAACTCATACATAGATGTAAAAGCAGAAAAGAACTGAAAAAAGCAATTTATGAAACAGCCGAACATAAAATTGAGCAGGAAAAAAGACTATATACTCAAAAACAATTTACAAAATGGCTTGAAAAATATCAAGGCTCCTGCAAATTGATTGTGGAAAAAATATTACAAGACACAGCTTTGAAATAATAAAAAGGGAAATCCTTTGATCTGAGTTTTCTTGGAAAGAGAAACCCCCGTGTGTCCGGCTAACTTTTCTTTGAGGGGGGAAAGCCCACGCCATTTCGGTTTTCAAAAACCATAATTATGACATAATTTTTGATATTAAATAAAATATTAATAAATCAAAATAATTATATTATTATTTAATAAAATGTTTTTTAAGGAAATGGGGAGTTTGAGGGGGAAAAACTACCCAGCTTATGTCAAACAAAGTGAGACTAAGCGTCATGGATTAGTTCAAAAAAACGTGGTTTTCTCCCTCAACCCGGAATCACGTGGTTTTCTCCCTCAATCCGGAATCACATAACGTTGATTAAACCGCTATAAGAATTAAAAATTTATGAAAAAAATAATTTTAGCCAGTACCAATCAGGGCAAAATTGCCGAATTGAAAAAACCTCTTTCAGAACTTGGTTTTGAAATTGAAACCTTGCCTTCTGATTTTCCTGAAATAATTGAAAATGGGCTAACTTTTAGCGAAAATGCTAAAATTAAAGCCAAAGCAGTTGCAGAAAGACTCAATTTACCTGCAATTGCCGATGATTCAGGGCTTTGTGTCAGGGCTTTGGATTTTGCTCCCGGAATTTTTTCTGCCAGATATGCCGACGATTATCCCTTTTTGGAAAATGAAAGCAAGGATCAAAGAAATATTCGCAAGATATTGGATAAAACAAAGAATATTGACCATGATCGTCAATGTGCATTTCACTGTGCCATGGCCTTTATCAGTCCAAGCGGGCATGAAATTATTGTCGAAGAAAAATGGGAAGGAATTTTGTTAAAAGAAGCCAAAGGCGAAAATGGTTTTGGCTATGATCCCATTTTTTTTGATGAAGAAATGGGGCTTAGTGCTGCCCAAATGGATAAAAAAATAAAAATGTCCCGCTCCCACAGATCTAAAGCTCTACACAGTTTAGTGGAAAAACTAAAAACCATAAATCACATTATTAAAAATTAAACCATAAAATCATGGAAAATAAAAATTTTTTAGTCGCAAAGCAACAAATGGGAATTGCAGCCTTAATTATGGCCATCAGCATTCTTATTTCACGCTTTATGGGATTAATCAGAGATAAGGTTATTTCATGGCAATTTGGCGCAAGTGGGGAAACCGATTTATATTTTACAGCCTTTGTCTTGCCTGATTTTATTAATTATTTACTGGCAGGCGGTTATGTATCCATAACCATAATCCCTTTATTATCCAAAATTTTCACAGAAGACGAAAACAGTGCTTGGAAGTTTTTTAATTGTATTTTCTTGTGGACAAGTATTTTAATAATTTCTTTTTCTGTATTTGCCTTTATTTTTGCACCTCAAATAGTTCCGTATTTGGCACCGGGATTTAATGAAGATCAATTAAAACGTCTGACATATTTTCTGAGAATAATTTTACCTGCACAAATTTTTTTCCTGCCGGGAGCTTGTTTGTCTGCCATTTTATATATTCGCAAACAATTTTTCGTTCCGGCATTAATGCCATTAATTTATAATGCTTGTATCCTATTTTTTGGAATTACTCTGCCCTATTTTGGCCTTGTAAACGGCATGGAAGGATTTTGCTATGGGGTTTTAATAGGGGCTTTCATAGGCTCAGGTTTAATGCCCTATTTGGCAGTGAAAATTGATGGAATAAAATGGCAACTATCCCTATACCACCCCAAGTTAAAATATTTTGTACTTATGGCTCTTCCACTCATGATAGGCCAATCCATTGTAATTCTTGATGAACAATTTGTCAGAATTTTTGGAAGTATGGCTGAAGAGGGGGCTGTAAGTTTACTAAGCTATGCCCGAAGAATTATGATGGTTCCTGTGGGAGTTGTGGCTCAAGCGGCTGCTGTTGCATCATTTCCCTTTTTAGCCTCCTTGGCAGCCAAAAAAGATGAGCAGGGGTTTTCAAATGCTTTAAATTCAGCACTTTCAAATAGTATTATCATTATTATTCCACTAACTTGCTGTATGATAGTTCTTGCTTTACCCATTTTGGGTTTAATTTTTGAGGGTGGAAGATTTACCTCCAAAGAAACTGAAATGGCCGGACCTCTTTTGCAAATAATGCTTTTGGCTGTCCCCTTTTGGGCTATTCAACAAATCATAGGCCGTGCCTTTTATGCTCGTGAAGACACTTTGACTCCAACAATTATTGGTTCCGTCATTACTGTCATATCCCTCCCTTTTTATTTTTATTATGCGCCAAAATATGGTGCAAGTTATATTGCTTTGATTACCTCACTTTCCATTATTTTTTATGCTCTTGTTCTACTTATTTTTGGAATCAGAAAATTTAATTTTTCCTTTAAAAATATCTTTTGTCTTTTTTTTAAAAATATTTTACTATGCATAATTCCAATTGTTCTATCACATCTTATAATTATACCAATTAAAAAATTAATAACAAATATTGAACTGTTTACAACCTATTTATCCTTACAATATCTTATATTAATAATGGCTTGTGGATTTGTTTTTTTATTGGCATATTTAATTTCAGCCAAAATTTTTATGCCTGAAAATTTTCAATTATTTTGTAGAACCTTTAAAAAACTTACAAATAAAAATAAATAATTATTTTACCAAAAGTTATTTTTTAACTTTTATAAGCATAAATTAAATATAATTGGGGAAAAGATGCAAGTTTTAAGATCAAAAAGAGCCGGATTTTGTATGGGGGTGGGACTAGCCCTAAGTAAACTTGATCATCTGGTGGAAAAAGAAAAACATGTGGCAACCTTTGGCCCCATTATTCACAACCCCTATGTTTTGGCTGAATACACAGCCAAGGGAGTTGGCTGTTTTAAAAATATTCAAGCAGTAAAAGAAGCTTTAGAGCCCTTTTATACTTTTTCAAAGAGTCTTGAAAATCCCCTATTACATATTTTAATCAGAGCCCACGGAATACCAAAAGAAACAGAAAGCTTTTTAAAAAATTTATCATTTTTGGCATTACAAGATGCCACCTGTCCAAGGGTAAAAGATGCCCAAAACGCCATTTTTGAAGCAACAAAATCCATTGAAGATAAAAAAAGCCATACCCTCCTGCTATATGGCGATGCAAATCACCCTGAAGTTGACGGACTTATTTCCTATGCCTTTGGAAAATATGTGGTTTCTTCAAGTATTGACAAAATAATTCAATATACCGAAGAACATCCGAATGAAATAATGGTCTTGGCGGCTCAAACCACCCAAGACAGAATTATCTTTGATAAATTAAAGGACAATATTTTAAAAATAAATAGCAATATTATTATTCTTGATACCATATGCGATGCCACAAGATTACGCCAAGAAGAAGCCCTTGAACTTGCCAATAAAGTTGATGCCATGGTGGTGGTTGGTGGCAAGGAAAGCGGTAATACCAAAAGATTGGCTGAAATAATCTCTTTACAAAATATTCCCACAATTTTAATTGAAAATGCCGACGAGCTTGAAAAGGAATTTTTTCATGATAAAAAAATCATCGGTTTAACAGCCGGTGCTTCAACCCCTAAAATATTGGTAGATGAAGCTGAAAAAAAACTTTTAGAATGGTAAGAATTTTATTTTTACCATTGGAGTTATTATGGATTTGAAAAAGACTTTTGTGATTGCCTGTGAGGTGTTTAAACCTGAAATTGATTTTTTAATAGAAACAAATAATTATGACAGGCTAGAAACAATATATCTGGAACATGGCTTACACAGAACTCCTGATGAATTAAAAATTGTTCTTCAACAAACCATAGACCAAATAGAAGAGGAGTATCAAGTTGAAAAAATTCTGCTTGGTTTTGGATTTTGTGGACGTGGATTATATGAAGTCACAAGCAAGAAAGCAGTTTTAATTGTTCCAAGAGTGCATGATTGTATTCCCGTACTGCTTGGAACAGGCCCTGAAAATGAAGTTCGTCCACCTGAATATACAACGACATTTTGGCTTACACCGGGCTGGGCAACCTATTATAAATACAAGCATATCAAACGTAAAGAAGATTTATATGCACAATATTTAGCTGATTTTGATGAAGACTGTGCCAATTACCTAATGCAAATTGAAGATGCCTGGCATGAACAATATGAAGCAGCTTGTCAAATTGAAGTTGAGGGATTTAATCCTCCTGAATTTCTTGAACAATGTGAGTTTATTGCAAATGATATAAATGTACCGCTTACCAAGACAAAAGGTTCCTTATCCTATATAATCGAACTTTTGGAGGGCGGAGAAAATCAAAAAAATTTCTTCCATTTAAAACCGGGGATAACCATTGATATTAATGGTGAAGGCATGCTTGATATAAGAGCTATTTGATTGCTCAAGACTAAAAAACATTATAACTAATTATTAATAGGGTAAAATCATGGTTTCTAGAAAAGGTAAAGCAATAATCGGTCTTTTTGTACTTGGTGCCATTGCTTTAGTCTGCTTTTCGGTCATTTTACTTGGCTCAGGCTCATATAATTATGAAAAAAGAAGTTTTGTTCTGTTTTTTAATAGTACACTGAGGGGGCTTACTGTGGGATCCCCTGTCTACTATAATGGGGTTAGAGTCGGTAAAGTAACATCCATGCATATTTCCACAGTAAACAATCAAGTAGCTTTTGATACACCTGTTATCATTGAAATTGAACAAATCCCCTCCATTGGCAATAGTCAAAGTATGCCTGACTTGGTGGAATATTTAAGTGATGAAGAAATCGTAAGAACCTTGATTAAAAATGGTTTAAGGGCAAAGCTTTCAACTCTAAGTTTTATTACAGGACTTTTGGTTGTTGATTTGGCCATGGAACCAAACGCTCCTCCTGTAGATCCCGATAGTTTAAAACCTTTCCACGGTATTCCTCAACTGCCCACAATACCTTCCGGCTTAGACAGTTTACTCTCAGATTTTTCCAATATCCCCATTGAGCCACTGTCAGAAAAAACTTTGGATCTATTAACAAATGTCACTAAAATAACAGAAAATGTAAAAGACTCTGATATTATTGAACAACTTACAAAAACATTAAAAACTTTGGACAATACCCTATTGGAATATCAAAAACTTGCCGAAAATATAAATAAGAATCTTGAAAGTACAATAAATAATACATTATTGGAATATCAAAAATTGGCAGAAAATGTAAATCATCATTTTGACGATACCATAGGAGCGTTTAATGAAAGCCTTGATCATTCGACAAAAACAATACAGTCCATAAATACCATTGCAGAAAAAGTCAGTGCATTATTAAATACAAATTCATCTTTAATGCAACAACTTTTTTTAACCATGTCCTCATTTCAAGATGCTGCCAATTCAATTACATCTCTTGCCAGAACTTTACAAAGAAATCCGGAAGCAATTATTTTTGGAAAATAATTGATAAAAATTTATATTTTTATAAGGAAAAAAATTATCATGAAAAATAAACTTATTAACGTATTATGTTTATCACTGGTTTTCATGCTTTCGGCCTGCTTTCTAAAATCAAAGCCAACATCTTATTATGTATTGGAAAATAAACAAATAACCTCAAAAGAACATATTATAGACACAAAGCAAAAGCCAACCTATATTTCCATTCTTCCAATTGATTTACCCCATTATTTGTCAAGAATTGAAATCATCTCTAAAAAAGGACAGGTTGAGCTTTTAATCCATGAGTTTCATAACTGGGGAGAAGATTTATCCTATGGAATTGCAAGGGTTTTAAGCTCAGGGATAAATAAAAAACTATCCCCATTAAATGCCATTGCTTCCCATATGCAAGTTGGATTAAGTCCAACCTATTCATTAAAAGTAGAAATACTTCATTTTGAAGGTGAATTTAATAAATCCACAAATTTAGAAGCACGCTGGATACTTAGAGAAAATAATCAAGTTATTGCCGAAAAAGTTTTCAATGCCGGCTTGGCTCTGAATAAATTTGAAGAAAATAAAATAAACACTAATAAAAACAAGCAAATTTTTACTGATTATGCCGAAAAAAATTCAAAACTCATCGACAAGTTAGCCGAAGAAATTGCTGATTTTATAAAAACTAAAATATAGTTTAATAAAGGAACTATTATGAAAATTTTGACTAAAATTTTTCCACTTATTGTCTGCATCATTTTTACTGCTTGTTCATCAAAACAAAATAACATTCCTCAAACAGTGCAAGCCGGTGTGACTGAAAATACCATTTCCTTAACCCAAAACATTGTCAGCACATTAAAAAATCAGGCAGGAAAATCCTATAAACTTGGTGGAACTTCACCTGCCACAGGTTTTGACTGTTCAGGCTTAATTTATTGGGCCTACAAACAACATGGTATTGATGTTCCTCGCATTTCCTACGAACAAGCCAAGGCAGGACGTGAAGTTGCCAAAAATAAATTAAGACCCGGCGATATTTTAATTTTTAAATCCGGTAATTCACCAAATGGTTTACACACAGCAACCTATCTTGGAAATAATCAATTTATTCATGCTCCAAATGCCAGAAAAAAAGTTAAAATCGAAACCTTGGCCGGTGGATATTGGGCAAAACATTTTATTCAAGCCCGTCGCATTGTTGATGCAAATCTTGCCGAAAAATAAAATTCTTTCCTAACTTATGTTTCCTTAAAAAAATCAATAGAAAATAAATAAAGATTTTCTGTTGATTTTTTTATTTAATTAAGATATTTTAAAAAATATTTAAAATCAAGAATAGACAAAACCACGCTTTTGTCGTTAAATGATTGCCCTAAAAATTTTTTTTGGAGTGCCTTTTACCCACGTCATTCCGGTTTTAAAAAACCATAATTATGGCATGATTTTTGATTTTAGACATTAAATAAAATATTAATAAATCAAAATAGTTATATTGTTATTTGAAAAAATGTTTTTTCAGGAAGGGGGGAAGCGATTGCTTACGTTTGAGGGGGAAAAACTCGCCCAGCCGTCAGGCGTCGTGGAATGTTTCAAAAAAACGTGGTTTTCCCCCTCAATCCAGAATCACGTGCCTTTTACCTCTGCACAAAAATTTATCTAAAAATAAAAAATTTCATTCTAAAAACAGATTTTTTTTAAAATTAATAATTGTGCAGAGGTCTCTTAATAACTGACAAAGCATAAATTTTAAATTTTTTATAGTGATTTAATCAATATTCCATAAGTATTATAATATAAAGCAAGGAAAAATCCATGCCCACAATAATGCAATTAGGTGCTAAATTAAGAAAAATAAGAAAAGAAAAGTCAATAACCCTTAAGGAACTGAGTGACAGATCAAACCTGTCACTCGGATATCTTAGCAATTTAGAACGAGATATATCAAGTCCTACCTTTGACAATATGCAAAAACTTTGTGAAATTTTTGAAATTTCCATAACCTCACTTTTACAAGAAGAACAAAGTGTCATCATAAAAAAAACTGAAAGAAAAACAATTTTTGAAGAAGAAAATATCATTTTCCAAGATGTTAATTTTAACAATCGCATTTTAAACGGATTATGTATAACCATTTACCCTGATTATACTCATAATCAAACATGGCAACACCCAAGTGATGAGATAGGAATTATTTTATCGGGAGAAATGATTATTGTCATTGATAATAAGGAATATCATGTCAAAAAAGGTGACTCATTTTACATAAAAGCCCAAAAGAAACATTCACTTAAAAGTATTTCCCAAAAACCATGTGAAAGTTATTGGGTGAAATATAACCCCAGCTAAGGATAATTTAAAGAAAGGTGATTTGTATGAAAAAAATTATTTTATTGATATTTTTGACCATGGCCATAGGTTTTCAACATTCCATTACCTCCATTGCCAATGAGGCAAATGAACAAACTCAATATGAAGTTAATTATGATCTGAACAATGAACTCAAAGAAACGGAAAATCAAGCTCAAAAGTTTAAAAACTCAAACAATAATGAACAAAGTAATTTTATAAACCAAAACAATTTTATAAATCAAAACAATTTTATAAATCAAAATTCAAGGCATTATAATACAAGAGAATTGACAAATAATAATGGCTACTTTGACCATTATTATACATTACCTCAAAATAATAATCAAAACAGTTCGGCAGGCTTTTACTTCAACTTCACAGCTCCCGACGGAACTTCCTTTTCTAGCGGAACCTTTGTAAACTCAGGCCAGAACACAGTCCATTTGGAAAGAAGCAAAAGTCAAATACTTACCGATGATGCACCTGTGCATAATGGTTATAAATATTTAACCAATAAATAACACTTTGATAGGAAAAGTAAATATTATTAAGGAAATATGAAAAAATTAATTGATTTACATACTCATACCACAGCTTCCGATGGTTCTTATTCACCTGAAGAAGTTGTCAAAATGGCAAAAAAAGCAGGACTATTGTCCATTGCCATAACCGATCATGATACAATTGACGGACTTGATGCAGGTGAAATGGCTGCTAAAAAATATCAAATTGAATTTATACGAGGTTGTGAAATCAATACAAGATATTCTTACCCAAATAGTTCCCAAGAAAATTCAGATGACAATTCCCATGTGGTTCATATTCTTGGCCTGTTTATTCCGCATGATTTGGAAAATTATCCAAATTTTACCAATGCCTTGGCTGATTTTCAAACTAAACGAGAACTTAGAAACATGGCCATGATTGAAAAATTAAATCAGCTTGGAATTAATATTACATATTCGGATTTAAAAAAACTTGCTGGCGGTGAAATTATTGCAAGACCACATTTTGCCCAGTATTTAACTAATCAAAAACTGGTCAATTCAACAGGTGAAGCCTTTGAAAAATACCTAAAAAAAGGTAGGCCTGCCTATGTGCAAAGAGAAAGTATTTATACCCATGAAGCAATTGAATTGCTAAATAGCATAGGTGCAATAACTGTTTTGGCTCACCCCAAATTAATTTCGGTGCCAAATGAAAAACTTGAAGCAATTGTTTCTGATTTGTCAAACCATGGCCTAGTGGCAATTGAAGCTTATCACAGTTCACAAAACAGAGCAGATGAAAGATATTTAATAGAACTTGCCAAAAAAAATAATTTATTGCTTAGTGGCGGTTCAGATTTTCACGGCAAACCAAAACCCAATATTTCAATTGGCAAGGGTAAGGGAGATTTAAATATCCCCTATTTTATTTTGGAAAATTTAAAAAAATATAAAAATTTTTAACAGACAGTCAAAACTTGCAATTTAGTCAATTTTACAGTATAAATTAAAACTTCTGAATAATTTATTATTTAGGACTTTACTGAGAAAAACAAGATATCAGTATCGACTAAATTAACAAAGGTTTTATAATTAATGGAACAGAAAAACTCTGAATTGGTGGCACAGTCATTATTGGAATTGGATTTACCAAAGGTAATTCCTAGTCTTGACTTTGAACAAAAAACTGATTTAGCAAAAGATATAAGAAAAACATTAATCCAAGTGGCCGCAAAAAATGGTGGGCATTTAGCCCCTTCCCTTGGAGTTGTGGAACTTACTCTGTCATTGCTTTCTGTATTTGATCCGGCCAAAGATCATATTATTTGGGACGTCGGGCATCAATGCTATGCATGGAAACTTTTAACAGGCAGAGCAAAAGATTTTCACACCTTAAGACAATATGATGGTTTGGCAGGATATCCCAAAATCAGTGAATGTCCTTTATACGATAAATTTGGCACAGGACATGCCTCAACCTCCATTTCCGCAGCCCTTGGTCTGGCCATGGCAAGGGATTTGAATAAAAGTGATGAACAAGTCATTGCCATCATCGGCGACGGAGCTTTAACAGGCGGCATGGCTTTTGAAGCATTAAATCAAGCAGGCGGACTTAAGAAAAAAATGATTGTCATTTTAAATGATAATGAGATGTCCATTTCCCATAATGTGGGTGCCTTATCCCAATTTTTAAGCCGTAATTTAGCCAGTAAAAAATATTTGAACTTTAAAAAAAGCACAGGTAACTTTTTAAAATCCATACCAAAAATAGGAAATTTTCTTTATGATATGGCTGAAAGAGGTGAAAAAAGCTTTAAAACCTTTTTCACTCCGGGCATGCTGTTTGAAGCCTTTGATTTTAGCTATGTGGGCCCCATTGATGGGCATGATCTTGATCAACTTGAAAGACATTTAAGTATGGCAAAAGACCTGAACAAACCTGTTTTACTTCATATTCGTACTAAAAAAGGCAATGGCTACCCACCGGCAGAAAATAATCCCATGCGATTTCACAGAACTCCGGGTTTTGAACCTGAAACAGGTTTAGTCCCTCCTCCACCTGCCAATAAACCTGTAAAAGGTGCCGGATTTACTAAAATTTTTGGACATAGTCTTTGTAAACTGGCTGAAAATGATGAAAAAATTCTTGCCATCACAGCAGCAATGCCGGACGGAACAGGGCTTGGGGAATTTAGACAAAAATTTCCTGAACGCTTTATTGATACCGGAATTTGTGAAGAACATGCAGTCACCTTTGCGGCAGGCATTGCCAGTCGAGGTTTTAAACCTGTTGTTGCCATTTATTCCACCTTTTTACAAAGAGCATATGATCAAGTAATTCATGATGTTTGCCTACAAAACCTACCTGTTGTTTTTTGCCTTGATCGGGCAGGAATAGTTGGAGAGGACGGTCCAACCCACCATGGCGCATTTGATCTTACTTTTCTGCGCTCCATTCCCAATATGCATTTACTAGCTCCGCGCGACGAAGCTGACCTACCAAATGCCCTATATACTGCCCTAAATTTAAATGCTCCCGTTGCCTTGCGTTATCCTCCATTTCCTACCCATGTCAGAAAGGAAATAAATCAAGATTTTACAATGCTTGAAGTTGGCAAAGGAGAAATGCTGATTGAAGCAAAGAAAAATATAATCTGTGTAATTGCAGTTGGGCACAGGGTTCACACTTGTCAAGAAGCCATTGAAAAATTACAGGCAGAAAATAATTATGATATTGCCCTCTTCGATTCAAGGTGGATCAAACCCCTACCTGAAGAACAGATCAAACAAATTGCCTTAGAATACAAAGGGTTATTTATTGTGGAAGAAAATATCAGAGCAGGTGGGTTTTCCTCTGCCATCTTGGAATTTTTATCTGATAATAAATTAATGCAAAATATCATTGTGGAAAGGCATGGACTGCCTGAAAATAACTTTGTGGAACATGGATCTGTAAATAAACTTGTACAAACCTGCGGACTTGACAGTCAAAGTTTATATAATTCAATGAAACGCTTTTATTCTGAAATTAACTAGAATGTATGGATAGGATATTTTTTGGGGGGGGGGGGGGGGGGGGGGGGGGGGGGGGGGGGGGGGGGTGGGGGGGGGGG
>CAYJGE010000061.1:0-16821 GCA_964369835.1 uncultured Mailhella sp. | reverse complement strand
TTTTTTTTCATTTAAATTTTATATATTTTTTGTATAAAATATGTTTTTTTAAGGAAAGGGGGAGTTTGAGGGGGAAAAACTCGTTTTTTTTCAAAAAAAACGTGGTTTTCCCTCTCAAGAAAAATTAGATGCGTTGCCCCCGGGGAATAAGGTGACCTTAAAAGCTTGTGGAAATTCCCTTGGCAGGAGTTAAAAATTGATCTAAAAATGTATGATTGAAAATTAAAAGTTCACCTTCTTTGGGTGTATTTTCAGAAAGTGTTAAAATAACATTTTTCAATGCATCAGAGTATGGTCTGACAAATTGCTGACAATTATTAGGATCATCAAAATACAGGCAATAAACTAAATCTGAATTTTCATTCTCTGTGACTGATTTTACATAATAAGCCGATACTTCGGAAATGGTACTTGCAACAGGCTCACCCTTATATAATAGTACAGCCATATTTAAATAAACTACATGTTCAGGTGCGGTTCCTTTAATAAAACTAGCTGATTGAGTGTATTGAGTATAAAATTCTTCATCTGTTTTACCTGTGATTGTGTGTATGGTATTATCAGGTTCATTATAGAATGTTAAAGTATAATTGTCATCTGTTACACTCATTTCACCAAAACCGATATAAATTGTATCATAGTTATAGTCTTCTAAATTTATTGGCATATAACTAAGGGCATAATTCGGAATAAATAAAAGAGATAGACATAATAAAGCAAAAATTTTAATTGATTTCATAAAAACTCCTTGAAAAACTGTATTATTTTTATACAAAATAGTCTATGCCAAAAAATATTCTTTATAATTTCAGACATAGACTATTTTTAAAAAATATCATGAAAACACTGTTTTTATTAATGTTTCATTAAACTTTTTTATTATAATTTTAAGCAGTATACTTTTTATAAATTACACTTCCGTTTGTACCACCAAAACCAAAAGAATTACATATAACGTATTCAGGATCTAATTTTTTAGGGCCGTCACCCATATAATTTAGCGTACACTCAGGATCCGGTGTTTCATAATTTAATGTGCCGGGAACCATGCCGCTATCCAAGGTTAATACAGATATAACACTTTCAGCTCCGCCTGCCGCTCCAAGCAAATGCCCAAGTTGGGATTTATTGGCACATATGGCGATATTTTTGGCGTGATCACCAAAAACATCATAAATAGCCTTTGTTTCTGCAGCATCATTGGCATGAGTTGAAGTTCCGTGGGCATTGATATGGTTAATTTGCCAAGGCTCAATTTGAGCATCTTTAATGGCCCTTTTCATGGAAGAAGCCATGCCTGCGCCTGAGTCCAAAGGTGCAACCATGTGATGGGCATCATCTGAACCTGCCGCACCCACAACTTCTGCATAGATATAGGCATTGCGTGCCAAGGCACTGTCAAGACTTTCCAAGAAGAGCATGCCTGTACCTTCACCCATTACAAATCCACCCCTATTAAGATCATAGGGACGGGAAGCTTTTTCCGGAGTATCATTATATTTTGTACAAAGTGCTTTCATGGAAGTAAAGCCTGAAATACCCATGGGGGTAATGGTTGCTTCCGAACCACCTGTAATCATAGCTTCTGCTCTGCCCAGTGCAATTTCGGTATAGGCCATGCCAATGGCATGAGTTGCCGAGGCGCAAGCACTGGTCAATACCAAGTTTAACCCTTTTGCTCCTGTAAATATGGCAACTTGACCCGGGGCCATATTGGAAATAAGCATGGGTATAAAAAACGGAGAAACTTTAGAAGGTCCTGCATCCACAAGTTTTGCATGGAAAGCTTCAATGGTTTCAAGCCCACCAAGCCCAACTCCAACAATAACTCCTACATCTTCAGCATTTTCGTCTGTTATTTTATAGCCTGAATTTTCCATGAGTTGCATAGCACCACAAACAGAAAATTGAACAAATCTATCCATACGTTTGCATTGCTTTGCAGGAATAAATTGTTCAGGATTAAAGTCAGTAACTTCACCGGCTATATCCGTATCAAATCCGGTAGTATCAAAGCGAGTAATTTTTTTTATCCCACTTTTACCTGAAATAATTCCTTCCCATGTGGATTTTGCATCAAGACCCAAGGGAGTTATTGCAGAAACACCTGTTATGACAACACGTCTGCGATTCATTTTAACCTCCTGACTTTAGCCTAGCTTATAAGGTTTTAAACAAATTTAAAGAGACCTCTGCACAATTATTAATTTTTAATAACAATCTGTTTTTAGAATGAAATTTTTTATTTTTAGATAAATTTTTGTGCAGAGGTAAAAGGCACGCCAAAAAAAATTTTTAGGGCAATCGCTTAACGACAAAAACGTGGTTTTGTCTACTCTTGCCAAAAAATCATTTGGCGGTCGTGTTTACGGTGTAAACACTCCATGAATCCTTTGCACAATGAATTGTGCAGAGGCTTCTTAAATTGTTTAAAATATAGTTTAGCTTAAATCTTAAAAGTTAGCGCTGAAAAATACATTTGCATTTTTCAGGCTAACATTATGCTTTATAATAAATGTTTCATTATTATTTTTATAAATTGCATTAAAATTGTTGTTGATTACCCCAATTTACTTTCAACATAAGCAATGGCATCTTTAACTTTTAACATTTTTTGAGCGTCTTCATCAGCAATTTCACATGAAAATTCTTCTTCCATTGCCATAATGAGTTCTGTTAGATCCAAGGAATCTGCACCCAAATCTTCTACAAATGAAGCCTCAAGGGTTACTTCTTCTTCGGATACTCCCAATTGATCTTTAATAATTTGTTTGATTTTAGCTTCAACTGACATAATCCCTCCAAAGGGTATAAATTTAAGTTAACAATAAAGTCCGCCATTAACAGACAACACATGACCGGTAATATAGGCTGCTTTCTCTGATGCAAGAAAAGCAACTGCATCTGCAACATTTTGTGCAGATCCAAAAGTTCCCAAGGGAATATTGGCGGCATATTGAGCTTTCACATCATCAGCTAAGACTGCCGTCATACTTGTTTCAATAAATCCGGGTGCAACTGCATTCACAGTCACATTACGAGAACCAAATTCCTTTGCAGCTGATTTGGTAATGCCGATTAATCCTGCTTTTGCTGCCGCATAATTTGCTTGTCCGGCATTTCCCATTTGTCCGACAACAGAAACAATATTGATAATTCTGCCAAATCTTTGCTTAGACATAATTTTAAAAGCTTCACGAGTACAGATGAAAGCACCTTTTAAGTTGATATTTATTACTTTATCAAAATCTTCATCTTTCATTCTTAACATTAGCCCATCATTTGTAATACCGGCATTATTAACAAGAACATCAAGGCGAAATTTATCTTTTATTTCTTCTTTAAAAAAAGTGGTAACAGATTCGCTATCAGCAACATTAATTTGACAAGATCTTGCTTTTCCGCCATTTTCTTCAATTTTAGCAACAACTTGTTCTGCTTTTTCTTTACCATTTGCATAGGCCACAAAAACATAATAGCCATCTTTTGCCAAGGTTGTGGCAATGGCTTCACCTATTCCGCCTGAGGCTCCTGTTACAACAGCAGCTAAGACTAATTCATTTGTCATTATATTTTCTCGCTTTTGGCTAAAATTACAACTAAATTTATGGTTCTGCGTAAACTATGAAATTAAAGCAGAAGCCCAAGTCACTCCGGCTCCAAAGGCAGTCAGTAAAACTTTCTTATTTTGAAGCAGGTTATTATCCATGGCCTCGCGCATGGCAATGGCAATGGAAGCTGCGGAAGTATTACCATAATGCTCTAAGTTCATAAATACTTTATGTTCCGGAATTTCAAGACGTTCAGCCACAGCAGTTAAAATTCTGGAATTTGCCTGATGAGCTATAAAATAGTCAATATCATGCACTGTTAAATTATTTCTTTCCAAAATTTTTTGACAATCCAAAACCATACCTTTTACAGCATGTTTAAAAACTTCACGGCCTTGCATGGATAAAAAATAATCTTCATCAATGGAATCATTTAATTTAACTTTCTTTGCTGTTCCCCCGCCAATGGTAATTAATGAACTATAATTTCCATCGGACCCCAAAGACACATCATTCACGCTAAATATAGCATTTTGCGCATTTGAACGTAAAATAACAGCACCTGCACCATCTCCGAACAATATGGAGGTTCCCCTGTCTTCATAATTCATGCGTCTTGACATGGCTTCAGTTACAACAAGCAATATGGTTGCATCAGGATATAGGCTCAAAAATGCTCTTGCCATATCAAGTCCATAGATAAAACCTGAACAAGCAGCATTAAAATCTAAACAAGTCAAACTTTTGGAATGTCCGCCAATGGTACTTAACCCTGAGTGATCGGACAGCCCCAATTTTTGAGCTATAAGACATGATACAGAAGGGGAAAGATATTCAGGAGTACAAGTTCCTACAAAAAGATGAGTTATTTCAGAAGGTGAAATATTTGCTGACAACATTGCTTTTTTAGCCGCCTGATAGCCTGCATCGGAAGCATTTTCAAAATCACCCAATATATGCCTTTCTTGTATACCTGTGCGACTGACTATCCAGTCACTTGTGGTATCCATCATTTTTTCAAAGTCATTATTGCTTAAAATTTTTTCAGGTATATAAGTTTCAAGACTGAGAATTTGACATAACATAAGTATCTCTTTACTATACTGAACGGGCAAATCTGGTTAACTCTTCATTGTCTCTGATAGCGGCAACCAACCTTTCATGGGTTCCTTTTTTTACATAGGTATTGGCCATGCAAACAGCACTTGTAATTGCTTTTTCACTGCTTGAACCATGACAAACAAAGGAAATGCCCTTTAACCCAAGCAAAGGAGCGCCACCATATTCAGCATAATCTATATGTTTTTTAAAATTTTTAAAGGCATTTTTTGCTAAAAAAGTTCCGATCTTAGGCAATATTCCATTATCTTTAAGCTCACGTTTTAAGACGTCAATAATGGCATAGGCCAAGCCTTCACTTAGCTTTAAGGCAATATTACCCACAAAGCCGTCGCAAACTACCACATCAACATCACCCAAGAATAAATCACGCCCTTCAACATTGCCAACAAAATTCAAATTATCGGCAACTTTTAATAGTTCATAGGCGTCTTTAACAAGATTTGTACCCTTACCTTCTTCTTCCCCAATGCTTAAAATACCTACTTTAGGGTTTTCATGATTTAAAATATCACCGGCAAAGGTTGAACCCATTAGGGCAAATTGAAAAAGATGATAGGGTTTACATTCGACATTCGCACCAACATCAAGCAATAATTTAGGCGTAGTTCTAGATGGCATAAGAGTGGCAAGTGCAGGGCGTTCAACACCTTGAATTCTACCTAAAATAAACATTCCGCAAGCCACACAGGCTCCGGAATGTCCGGCACTGATAACCGCATCGGCTTGCCCTTCTTTAACCAGCCTACAGGCAACTTGAATGGAACTATCCTTTTTTGAACGCAAAATTTCAGAAGGTTTTTCATGCATTTCAACGCATTGAGAAGCATGAACAACCTCATATTCTACTGAACTGTAATCAGATTTTACTTTTGCCAAAACATCTTCTATTTGATCTTTTTGTCCCACAAAAATAATTTTAGAATTTGTTTGCAAAGCAGCATCCAACGCACCGGGAATTACTACGCGAGGTCCAAAATCTCCTCCCATAGCGTCCACTGCAAGCACTGTTTTATTATTTTCCATCTTAGAATTACAAGTCTAAAATTTTACAAGACTTGACGATCTTTGTATTTTCCACAATCGGGACAAACTGCATGTGGTATTTTTGGGGCTCCGCATGAGCAATAAACTATTGTGGGTTTTGCAATGCGATCATGAGAACGACGCATACCTTTTTTAGAACGAGATTTTTTATTTTGTTGAACTGCCATTTTATACTCCTTAAAAATGCTTTTTATTGAATTTTTAAATTTCGTAAAGCCGCAAAACGTGGATCATATTCTTCGTTTTGACAACTACAAATTCCTAAATTTAAATTTTTTCCGCAATCTTGGCATATACCCTTACATTTGGAATCACAAAGTGGTTTACTTGGCATGGCAAGAACCAACTCTTCCCAAAGCAAGGCATTGAAATCAATGTACATTGCCCTATGCTCTAAATATATAATTTTATTATCTTCCCAAATTTCTTCATTTTCTGAAATATTGCTATTAAATTCACCAAATTCAGAAAAAGGATAATCTTCAAATTCGGCAAATTCAAAATTAATCGGAACGATAATTTCTTCTGCACAACGATCACAGGGCAAAGCCAATTTGCCCCACAATTTACCTTTAAAAAGACAGCCTTCTTCTTCCGGTAGAACAAAAATTTCTGCCTTAATATTTTCAACTATTTTACAAGTAAAATCAAACTTTGCAAAATTTTCCAACCAAATTTCTTGGTCATCAAACTCAAAGGTTTGCCCGTATTTGGCAATGCTTTTTAATTCCATTTGATTTTTCATTTTATAAATCCATGTAAAACAATTGATTTTATTATAACTTTTTACAAAGTTACTGTTTTGATCAAGACAAAAGGTAAATATTTCTATAACACATTGTGAATGCACAAATAATTTTATCTAACCTTATCCGGCTCAATCTATGTGGTTTGCCCTATGTATTCTTATTACGATCAAACCAAAAATAGCTAAATATACTAGCTTAAACTTCTTTATTTTTTGCTTATCGAATAAATTTCAGAGTATCGACTCTTTCAGAGGGCAAAAGATACAAGTAAAATATGGAATTTGTCAAGAAAATTTTATAGGACATTTTCTTTAAAAAAGTTTATTAAATCTTCTTTTTTTGCACCCAAAAAATAATCTTTATTATTTTTTTCAAAAAAAGAAGCAAGGGATTTTGCATTATACGGAAGATTGATTAAAGCATTTTCCAATTCTTCAATTTCAAAATTTGTAAAAAAATCACCATAAAAGCGACAAAATTGAATAGAACCTTTATTTATCTGTGCTGAAAAATCAAGGGCTCCCCATGAAAACTTTTCTCTGAATCGAACAGTATATTGTGGAGATTTTCCAAAATTCCATTCCCATGTTTTATATTTTTTTTCTGTCAAATGATTTGCCTTTTCTTGCAAATCATTTGGAAGCTCCATATAATTATCCGTGCATTTGGCAAATAAAGCAAGTTTTATTTCTTGCATTAAATCTTCGGGTCTGACATTTGGTTTAAATTCAATTAAATTTACAACCCTGCTTCTATGGGAAGCAATGCCCTTTGATTTATATTTATCGGGATTTCCGGTTAAAATATTTCCAAGATTTGACATATCGAGAGAAATTAATAAAGTTCCATGCACCAAAACTTTTTTACCATTTTGTCTTTTTGCTGAACCTGAAAATTTTTTCCCGTCAATGGTCATATCATTTCTTCCGGAAATTTCAGCATTAATCCCAAGGTTTTGTAAAGCTTGCACAATGGGTTTTAAATAATCTGCAAAGGAAATTTCCTCATTATTTTTTTTAAATGACAAAAATGAAAAATTTAAATTTCCAAGATCATGATATACGGCTCCTCCACCTGTCATTCTTCTGATTACAGGAATATTTTCCTGTTTCACATAGCTTTCATTCACTTCTTCACTTGTATTTTGATGCCTGCCCACGATGACAGAAGGTGAATTTTGCCAAAGAATAAAATATGCCGGATTTTCTTCACTCAAACTATCAAACAAAACTTCTTCTACAGCTAAATTATAGCTTGGATCTACACTTTCTAAATTAATTCCTAACATAATTAATTTAGCCCCCAAGGCTTTCTTTATAATTTTCTTTATTGTTTTGAAGATCCACGCCTGTTTTCATTTCAATTAAATCATCAAAAGCTTCATTAGCCTCATCTTTTTCACTTTTTATACCCTTTTTGGCAGCGGCTTTGCGAAGTACAACTTCATTCAATCCAAATAAAATAGCGGCAAAAATCAATGGAACAATATAATAAATCACCCTAAACATTAAAACAGCCGCAAAAACCGTGCTGACAGAAATATTTGTGGTTAAATTCATGATTACAACTTCCAAAACTCCCACTCCACCGGGAACATGAGTTAAAACCACAGCCACTTGAGCAAGTAAATAGTTTGGCAAAATTGTAAAAAAGCTAATTCCTGAACTTGGAGGAAATAAAACATATAAACAAGCGGCAGCCACAATTAAATCAATCCCTGCCACAATGGTTTGCATTATGGCTATTTTTAATGGTGGCAAAGCAAATTCTTTACCGCGAATAAAAATAGATCTTCCCTTGGCTCTCCAGCAAATCACATGGTAAATTACGCAAAGCCCAAATAAACCAATTCCGAGAGGACGAACAGAGGACATGGTCATTCCAAGTTCAGGCGGTAATTCCAAGGGTACAAAAATAAAAAGCAAACCGGCAAGCCCCATGGCTCCGATCCAAAATGTCACAGCCAGCATAAGAACAAGTCTTATTATTTCAAGGGCAGTAAAGCCCCAAGCCGAATATAGTCTATACCTGACGGTACTTCCCCCAAGCAAAGCACCAAAATTTAAACTGATATTTGTACCGACAAAGGAAACAAGACAAATTCTTGCAAAAGACAATTTCTTTTTGATTGCTGTTAAAGCAAGCCAATCATAGCCAAATAACACAATATAGTTTAATACCATAAAGCAAAATGATAAAAATAAATTAAAAGCTGAAATTTGAGAAATAGAATTTGTTATTTCATCAAGGCTATAGGATCTTAATTTACTGTACAGTAACCAGATCGCCAAACAAAAAATTAATAATACAAAAAGTTTACCAAAAATGTTCCAAAATTTCTTCATGAATTACCCTGTTATGATTTTAAAATATATTTTTTGATTTTTAATAATAAAATAAGCAGATAACAGCATTAAAAGAGTTATTTAATTTTTATTGCCAAACCAAACATAATTAGTTATAGTACTTTTAGGAAAAACACAAGTTTTATATTTCTAATTAATAAAAAACTTGTGTTTTATTGAATTAGCTTTGTTTTAATTTGGTTTACAATATTTTAATTTTTAAATCATGGAGTCTCAGATGAAAAAAACATTATTTGTTAGTTTACTGACAATGCTTTTTCTTGCCTTGGGTTCATTTAATTATGAACTGAAAGCTGAAGAACAAAGTAAATTGCAAAAATTAATGGGAACCGGTGAAGAGTTGATGCAAAAAAGCGTTAGCTCTGTTGCTGAAAATCAAGCCGCACAACAAGCAGGTAATATGGCAGATGCCCAAAACGGCAATAAAGAAATGCCAACTGAAGGCGATGCTTTTTTAAACTTTATGGCTAACTTTGATTTCAAATCAGACAGCACTGAGTATGATGCCGCTACAAATACAACTGTAGTGAAAAATTTTCAATTTTCAGGCATGAAAGAAAATACTAAATATAATGGTTCCATTGCAAGCATAACTCTGGTTGGTTATGACCCAAGCAAACCATTAAACGACGGACATGTTTTTGATGAAGTAAAAATTGAAAATTTTGCCTTTGATGTGGCCAAACCGGACAGCACTGCCGAAAATTTTAAAATTAATTCCATCATGGGTAAATCAGTTACTTATGATTTGAAAAAAATTCTTTCAAGCCTTACAAGCTCAGACAAAAGTGGTTATGACTTCTTACAAACCACACATAATGGCATTGAATTGAATGGCATAACAATGTTTGATGGCAAAAAATTAACCGTTGAAATAGCCAAAACCAGCTTTGCTCCATACAGTTCACCTGACCAATTTACCATGAATATTGATGGACTTAAAATAGCTGATACCAATGAAAACGCACCCATTACTCTCAGCATACAACAAATTAATTTTGATAAGCTTAATTTGATGTTCTTCAATAAAATTGTTGATTTAATGAAACACAATACAAATCCTGAGCAAATTCAAGCTGAAATTTCAGCCATGATGCCAAATCCCTTTGAAAAAACCTTACTTGATCTTATCAGCTTCAAAAATATTGAAATTCTTACATCTGCAGGGCCAATGGTTATGATGCAAGATCAGAAAATAAGCATTGACGAAGTTAAATTAACCAATGCTGTTGCTGACAATTCAAAAGGCATGTATACATTTGTTCTTGATAACATTGGCTTTAGTTCAGAAATATTTAACTTGGTCGACCCATCTCTTCTTCAAATCTTAGGACCAAAACTTCCAAAGCGTATCAATGCTGATTTTATAGTCAATTCTAATATTGACAATAATACAAAAACTTTCAATTATGAAGTTATTTCAGATATTGAACAAGTTGTTAATCTGGCTATTGCCACAAATCTTGTTTATGAATGTGAAAACCCATGGGATGTTATTTTCTTCACTCCAAAAGGTCAAGAATCTCTCGGTTTTAAAGGGATTAATGCAAAACTTACCGATTCAGGTATGGCAAGTATAGTAGCCACACTTGCTACAACCATGCTTGGCATGCCACCTGAAGCTCTTGGTCAACTTGCAATCGGTTCAATTCCAAGTATGATTGAATCCATCTCAACCGGAGTGGCAAAAATTGATAGTGCATTGGCAGAACTTGGTGACAGTCTTATTAAATTTATTGAAAAACCCGGTGCTCTTGCCATCAGTGTGATATTTGATTCACCGGTATTTATTACAAGAATGGAAGGACTCCCTGAAAACTTTACCTATGATTTTGAGGTAACTCAAGGTTCAAAAACTCTACAAGAATTGGCAATGTAATTTCAATTTATTCTCAACTTAAAAACTCTAAAAGAAAGCTCTGCCTTGGCAGAGCTTTCTTTTATGGATTGACATTTTAATATGGTTTGTGTTTATGAATTATTTTTTCGAGAGAGGGCAGTTTTGAAAAAGTTCTCCCCTCTCGAGTTCATCCCCACAAAACTTTTTAATAACAATATGTTAGTAACTATAATCATGGCATAATTTTTGATTTTAGATATTAAATAAAATATTAATAAATCAAAATAGTTATGTTGTTTGATAAAATATTTTTTAAGGAAAGGTGGAAGCGATTGCTTACGTTTGAGGGGGAAAACTCGCTTAGCTTATGTCGAACAAAGTGAGATTAAGCGTCATGGATTAGTTCAAAAAAACGTGGTTTTCCCCCTCAATTCGGAATCACGTGATATATAATGCAAGGTACAGTATCAACTCAATATATTGTATTGTAATGTATAAAAAAAAGGCAATCTGTCGATTGCCTTTTTTTTATACATTACTAATTGCTTAGCAGCAACTTTCTTTCACGCCATAATCTTTTTCAGCTCTGTTTACAACAGCTCTGACTCTTTTTTGAGCTTCTTCTGACATGGGTTCAGGCTGATAAGTTTCCAATAGTTTTTTGGCAGCTTCAGCAGCTCTGGTTTCCAAGTCCTTACTTCCGGCAGCCACCCAATTATCACGGGTAAGTCTGTCAAGTAGTTTAGGACGTGTTTGAATATGCATATTTTCAAAGGTATTCATATGTGAAAGGAAATCTCCTCTAGGTGTAACCTCCTTGATTACATCTACGGAAAGAGTTTCATCATTCACCACAATACCATCCATGCTATAAAGCATCATTTCGGCCATTTCTGCATCCATGAGAAGTTGACTATAACTGATAGTCATGCCCATTTCGAGCATACCGAGTCCATAAATAATGTTCGCACCTGCAAGCATTGGGAGGATCCCGGTTAAAGTCTTTTCATGTCCGCTTTGGGCATCACCACATTTGGAGTCACCCTATCCACCCGCCGCCCAAGAGGGCAGCTTGTAGTATCTTGCCATAGCCGCTACACCGGCGTTTAGAAGTGCAAGCTCAGGAGTTCCGACAACAGCGGCTCCATAGCGTAAATCCATGGCAGTTGAAGAACTACCATAAATGAATTTTGCACCTTTTTTTGTTTTTTGAGCCAAAACCAAACCTGCAAGAGCTTCGCAGTTATGAACAACAAGTGCACCTGCCAAGTGGACAGGAGTTGAACCACCTGCCATACCCATGGAGAGTACGTTTACAGTAGCGCCGTTTTTCGCCGCAACCATGATAACTTCGCAAACATCACCTGTCAATTTTAATGGACTGATTGGGCAAGTATTGAAAGTTACGGGGCAACGTTCTGCAAAATTTTCTTCACCCACTGCAGCTTTTGCCATATCAACCATATATTGAGTAAGACGGCCATTGCCGCCACCTGTAAATACATGTTTGGTAGTGTTTAGCAGAAGAGCTTCATAGTTGTGAATTTCAGCAACAGCTTCAGGATAATCTTGAGCACCTGCCATGCGTTCGCAAACAGGAATAACATCAAGAGCGTCAACCACACGAGTTAGCTTAGCAACATCATCTTTTTTGGTGTTGCGAACTTCACCTGTGTCAGGGTCAACCAAATAAACAGCTTCACCAAAGTTAGTGAAAATAACACGTGAACTGTCAAGAACAATGTCTCTTTCAGCGGTACGTCCTGCCAGGGTAATGGTTTCGGGTGCAGTCATAACTGCTTCTTCTACCATCCACTGTGGGAAACTGATAATCTCATCTCCCAAATCTTTTGCACCTGCTTCAATTAACAGTTTGCGTGCTTCCGGACATCCGATCAAAACACCGGTATGCTCTAAAACTTCAATGCTTGCACGATGAATGGAATCCATTTCATCTTGTGTAAACATATTGAGACTTAGGCCACCACTGGTGTTAAAACCGGCTTTTTTCCATCGTTGAGCCATAAATTTAACCTCCTCATTTATGGGCAACAGCCGTTTTATTTAAAAAAAAATTAAAATATCATCTTTCAAAATTCATTTTTAGTTATATATCTTTGTGATTATTTTGTCAAACATATTTTGTATAAAAAAATAATTCTGTTATTTTAGAGAAATATACATAAAAAATTTTTTTGATCTTTCTGATGTATCCATTTTAATTATATATCAAAATAATTACTGAAATTCTTTTTCAAATAGTATTTTCTAATGTTTTATTATAAATTATCAAATTTTTCATAAAATAATGGCATTATAATAAGCTAATTCATGTTTTTTTCCCTTTATACTTAAGATAATAAAAATTATTGGCAATCTCCCTGTTAAGGGCTATCCTCTTTAAAGGTTATTTTAAGTTCCCGATTTAGCCACGTCAATCCGCTTGTGAAATTAACTTTCAAAAAAAAATCAATTATATTTAAATCTATTTTTTAAAAACATTTATAAAACAATATGTTAGAAAAATTTGTTTTTTAAGGAAAGGGGGAGTTTGAGGGGGAAAACCTCATTTTTTCAAAAAAATGGGGTTTTCCCCCTCAATCCGGAATCACGTGGTCCTCTCAATGACTTAGGATATTTTTTTCATGACATATCAAAGAGTTAGATTTGTCAATTGACGAAATAAAAAACTATAAGCACTGTCATCAACCTACTTCATACATCACAAATTGGAATAAGGGATTTTAATGACATTTTAAATAATTAAAATGTTGACAATGCAATATTTTTATAGTTATATACAAAAAAATTAATCATATCATTTTCAAAATTCATAAAAAAATTTTTGTAGTTTAAATAGTTTATTTAGCTATAACATGCTAAAACTATTTTATTAATTAAAAAGAACACAGGAGTTTATTTTATGAGTAATGTTAAATCTGCCGGTGGCTTTAGTATACTGGGCAATTATAGCAAGTTCATTTTTTGGCCGGCAGCTATCCTATATTGTATTATTATTGGCTTTGCGATTTCTAGCCCTGAGGGAACAGGTTCTTTCTTTGTAACAGTTAGGGATATTGTTTTAAAACAAATGAACTGGCTAATCATGCTTTCGCTTGCTGTGGCTGTTATTGCATGTGTTTATTTCTCTTTTGGTAAATATGCCAATGTGAAACTTGGCAATGAAGATGTTGAGCCCGAGTTTTCTTTTTATGCTTGGGTTGCCATGCTCTTTTGCACAGGTCTGGGAACAGGCTTTGTTATCTTTGGTTCAGCCGAACCCATTTATCACCTTTTTTCATCTCCTTATGTTGACGCCGCAGGCGTTCAAGGTCAATTTCAAGCCGTGCCGGAAGCCATCAGACTTGCCGTTGTAAACTGGGGTCTTTTGGGCTTTCCACTTTTTGCCATAGGTGGTTGGGCTATAGGTTACGCTGCCTATCGTTATAAAAAACCTTTCCGTACCTCCACAGGTCTTTACGGTATTTTTGGCGAAAAATGTAATGATACAATTATTGGTAAAATTGTTGACGTTTTAGCTTGTATTGCCACCATTGGTGGAGTTTCCATGATGATTGGACTTGGGGTTTCCTCTATTTCCTATGCTGTTCAATTATTATTTGAATACGAGCTTTCAAATACAGCTAAAATTATTTTAATGTTGGCAATTATTGTTGCTTATATTATTTCAGCTTCCACAGGTCTTTCCAAAGGGATTAAAATCCTTAGTGAATCCACAGGTTATTTGGCGTTTTTCCTACTTTTTGCCGTGCTTTTACTCAGTGCAACTCCCATGGCCTATATTTTATCAGTTATTGTTGAAGTTACAGGTGAATTTTTATGGCGTATTCCTCAAAGCTTATTCTGGCTTGATGTGGGCGGAGTCAGTGCTTCATTGAAAGACGGAGTTATAGAATATAACCCAAGTAAGTGGACAGGTGGTTGGTCAGTGTTCTTTGTACTTTGGAATACTTCCTATATTGCCTTTACAGGTGGTGTTGTTGCTCGTATTTCAAGGGGTCGTACTCTTCGCCAATTTATTCTTGGTGTTTCCATTACTCCTATTATTCTTTGTATTATTTGGTTTAGCGTGTGGGGAGCAAACTCTTCATTCATGCAAATCACAGGACTTTTGCCTGATTTAAGCACAACCATTGCCGACAGTGCAGAAAAAGCCCTTTATACCGTGCTTGGCACTTTCCCACTTGGTTCTGTATTATGTTTTATTGCCTTTATTACCTTTATTTTATTTGCGGTAACAACAGCCAATGCAGCTTCTTTCTTCCTAGCTCAACAAACCACGGAAGGACATGACAGACCAACAATCATAAACTGCGTATTTTGGGGTTCTGTTATTGGTTTGACAGGTATCTTATTCCAAATTCAAGGTGGATTTGATGCGATTAAGGCTCTTGCCATCGTGGCAGCCAGCCCCTTTGTTTTTGTTACTTTTGCCTATGTCTACTCTATTTTAAAGATGTTCAAAATGGATTTTCCGAAAGATGGTTTACTGATTAAAAAATAAACTCTAAAATAAAAGCCCTTTGTTTATGAAACATGGGGCTTTTTAGTATAAAATTCATAAAAAAGAGGTAAATATGTTTTTTAATAATGAATTTAAAGTTCTTACTGACGAACAGCTTCAAAGGGTTCACAATCTTTCTCTCCAAGTTCTAAGGGAAAAAGGGGTAATGTTTTTTTCTGAAAAAGCTCTTGAGGTTTTTAAAAAACATGGTTTTAAAGTTGATGGGCAATGTGTAAAGTTTAAACCGCATGATGTGGAAAGAGCCATAAGAAGAGCTCCATCTGGTTTTTTATGGACAGCCAGAAATCCTGAAAACTCCATTTATGTAGGCGAAGGGCAAGCTAAAAAAGTTTATGTCATGCAAAATCATGGCCCTGTTTTTATTCAAGAAAGAGATGGAACACGCAGAAGTGGATCCATGCAGGACGTTATAAATTTTTATAAACTTGGACAAAGCAGTCAAGTCAGTTCAATTGTAGGACAAGTTAGCATTGACCCATCTGAATGTGTCGGAATTGATAAACAAATGCGAATTACCCATCAATTATTAAAACATACCGATAAACCCATTATTAGTTTTCCTGCCGTAAATTATCAAGATAATATTAATGTATTTAATATGATTAAAATGGTTATGGGTCAAGACTATCTAAATAATCATTATTGTATAACAGCTTCTATTTGTGCTTTGTCACCCTTGCAATATGCCGAAGAATCAGCAGATTGTATTATTGCCTATGCAGAAAATAATCAACCTGTTACCTTGCTTGACGCTCCTCTCATGGGCATCACAACCCCCATGCAGCCCATGGCATCACTCATTTGTCAAAATGCCGAAATTTTGGCAGGGCTTGTGCTTGCTCAGTTGGTGAACCCCGGTGTTCCGACAGTTTATGGAACAGGAGCAGCCAGTTCTGATATGCGTTCAGGCGCCTATGTTACATCTTCACCCGACAGTAACTTGGTGGATAGGGCAGCCATGCAACTTTGCCAAGAACTTTATCATCTTCCTATCAGAAATATGTCAGGTAATACTGATGCTAAGGTTGCCGACATGCAAGCAGGTTTTGAAACATTGCAAAATTATATCACCTATTTTACAGGTGGTTCACACATGGTTAATGAATGTCTTGGTATTTTAGATGGAATGATGACAGTTTCCTATGAAAAATATATCATTGACGAAGAAATCATTGAACGTGTCAACCTTATCATGAACGGATTGCCCACAGAAGAATATGATTTTAATATTTCTTCACTTTTAAATCTTCCCCATGGTTCAACCTTTATGATGGAAGAAGAAACACTTAATGCTTGTGCCACCCAATGGACTCCAAAGGTTTCTTGTTGGAGTAGCTATGAACAATACGAAGCAGAAGGTAAGCCCGATATTTTAGAAAGGGCTGCAAAAATTTGTGAAGAAAGATTGGAAAATGCTCCGAATGATTTGCTCGGTGATAGTTTGAATAAGGATTTAGATAATTATATCAGTAAATTATATTAATAAATTTTTAATATATGAAACCTCTGCACAATTCATTGTGCAAAGGTTTCATGGAGTGTTTACATCGTAAACACGACCAAAAATCAAGAGTAGACAAAACCACGTTTTTGTCGTTAAGCG
>CAYJGE010000060.1:11777-16884 GCA_964369835.1 uncultured Mailhella sp. | reverse complement strand
GAAAACTCATTTTTTTCAAAAAAATGGGGTTTCCCCCCTCAATCCGGAATCACGTTGGGTTAAACCCCTGATATATTGTTTAAAGTGTAATTACATCAAAGAAGAATTTTAACCACTGTAAATGCCAGTTTACGGTGGTTAACTTTATTAATCAGAAACGCAACCATTGCCCCTGAACGAAATATTTACCACAACGCCATTTGTTATTCTAAAATCCGTTGTACAAATTGTATGCCAAGGGGTTGGCATGGTTCCTGCTTCATTTTTGACAACCACATTTCCGTCTTCATCTACACTGGTATATTGTTTGGCAGGTGTTCCGGGTGACATTCCGGACTCTTCATCAATATATGAAAATATTTTATCATTTTCACCCATTTCATAGGTATTATCAGGTATCCCCCAAGTATTAATCAATTGCGATTCGGTAATGTGCATATATTGCATGACCATGGCATTGTACTTTTCGGCTGTGGCGCAGGCTGTTAAGAATATAAATAGGAAAATTGCATAGATTTTTTTCATAATACCTCCATAATGTATTTAAATCACTGCATAAAAAGCCCACATCAGATAATGTGGGCTTTTTGATTTAATGTTTATTTTTTAATATTATCCTTTTGAGGCAATTTCAATTTCATTTTGAACTTCTTGATTGATTTTATCAAAATCATCTTTGCTGATACTATAGCCTAAATTGGTATTTGTATACACACCATTATCAAGTGACCAATTTTGACCACCAATCATAGGTGTAATATTATTACCATCATATTCCATGCCAAGCTCGGAAAGAGTTTCCATGCTGGTTAAATCAACATTTGAGCCATCGCTTTTAGTCAATTTATCTTCAAATGCATCAAGTATAAGCTCTTGGTTATATTCGCTTTTTAAAGCAGGTGTTCCATCATATTCTATGACGTTATCCCCATAGACACGTTTTTCATCAATGTAGATTTCAACACCGTTTTTCTCATAACCAATGTAGCCATCAGGGAAATCAGGATTATTAGTATCAAGTTTATTCCAACTGCTAAGAGTATTCTCTTCAAACTTAATATAGCCACCATCTTCGACAAGTCCAAGTTCTTTAAGAACTTCGTCTGTGGTAGTTCCATTTACATCACCTTTAACCATAAGTTCAACATTGTTGATCTTTGCATTAATACCGGAATAAACATCATTTATTACAGCAATATCAATACTACTGTCAAGGAATTGGTCTGTACCTCCGTCAACATAGTCACGCTCAGAAGCATTATCATACATCTCATCGACAAAGATTAAATCACTGCCACTACCGCCGAACATTATGTCACTACCTTCACCGCCGTAAAGAGTGTCATCTCCACCAAAACCAAAGATAATGTCGTCATCGTCACCACCGTAAATGGTGTCATTACCGTCGTTTTTGCTTTCCAAAGCTGCTGCAGCATTTGCAAGTTTTTCAAGCGCACCTGCTTCAATATTGCCTTGGTCATCACGTACAGCATCATTCAATGCTTTAACAAGAGCTGCGGTATCAAGTGAAGTAGTATTTTTATCAATAATATTACTTTCACTAAAGTCGTCCTTGTTAATAACACCATCATTATTGATGTCGCCATCTGCTCCTACTGCTACCTTAGTATTAATACCAAGTTTATCAGCTAAAGTCTTGAGCGCATCAGTATCGCCATCACCGAGAAGGATATCATCGCCGCCTTGCCCGTAAATAAGGTCATCTTTCTCGCCTCCGACCAAAGCATCTGCAGTTGCTATGGCGTAGCCAATGTCATTTAGGTTTTTACTATCAAGCATCCATTCAGGATTATTGCGTAAGAAGTCAATAATTACTTTATCGCCACTGCTATCACTAAATCCAAAATACTCTCTCAAAGTTTTCAAGTTTATATCACCAAGCAGAACATCATTACCATCTTGAGTAAAACCTATGTGTGTATTGTCAAGAGTAGCTGATGTGCCTTTTCCGGGACTAAATAAGTCATTGATGTTACCATCTTCCACAAGAGTAGAATTATTTAATGATTCATCTACACTAGTGGTTGGATCATCTTTACTCGGAGTTGTGTCATACTTGTCAAGTGTGTCTAAATCAGCGCCGTCACCCATTCCAACAGCGTGAACTTTATTTCCTTCATTTGATTTAGGTAAATCCTCATAATACTGAGTTTGTGTTTTTTGAGTATAACTTCCATCAGCACTCAGCACAGAGTATACACCTCCGGTTGTTAACATAAAATCAACTCTGGTTCCATCATCTGCTATTGTGTAATACTCATTCGCGTTAGCACCTTCCTTGACAATTCCCATAGCCACTAACATTTTGTTATATGCCACTATTCTTTCTGTTTCCGAGTCATATGGTGCACCATCGGTTATGAGGAAAGCTTCGTTGATGTAGTCGTTATAGTATGGGCTGGTTGGGTCCGTAAATTGTGCAAACCACGCAGCAGCAGTTTCAAAGCCTTGATGATATTCAGTTCCCCAATGGAAACCGGTTTCAGATCCACTTAAAGGATTATAAGCATCATCAGCATCCTTGGTTGGATCTTTCAAAGCTTCGGTTAGAGCTTTGTGGGCGTCAGGGTCATAGTTAAATGTATTAGTTGTCGAATCATATGTAACACCCACAGCATTCATCGCTAAGATTTCTGCAATGGCTGAATAGATTTCATCTTCGGTCATACCGGCAAAATCTTCAGGTTTTAATGTTTCAATATAGGTAGCACCACTGCTTTGCTTGTCAGTAGAATTATAGATATCATTATCACCATTTTCAGTACGTCCCCAGAAAGTAGTGATTAAGAGGTTTACATCACCTCCCATCGTTCCATCATTGGCATGAGCATGTAAGGTTTCTATAATAAACTTTGAAATGGCATCGCACGCTTGCCCTAGACGAGATTCTACAGTGCTGGGATCGCCATCTGCACCATCTTTAATATCACGATTATCATCATCATACATGGAACCTGAGGTATCGAGAATAATGGCGATATTGTAGTCACCACCGGGTAAAAGCGAAGTAGATGAGCCTGCAAGACCAATGATCTCACCGGATGGTGATGCATTTTCAGAATTTGCTGAAACGTTGAATGATGTAGAGTCGCCATCAGCATCAGTAATAGTGATATTTGAGCTTTGGCTCCATGTGGCATCACCTTTACCGCCTGTCATAGTAGCTGTCCAAAAATCATTCTCACCACTATTTTTACTAAGGGTTATATTACCAAATGTTAAACCATCATTTGCGTCTACGTAAGTTGTACCTCCGTCACTTGTCCAGCCCATTCCATCAGTATATTCGTAAGTTATGCCATCAATAGTAATTTCTTTGCCACTACCGTCATCAGCACCAAATTCAAGCTCAACAAGGGTTGAAGCTGTGTAACCACTTGTTTCATCTCCTGTAACGTTTAGAATTTCTACGTCTTTTTGCTCAAGGGGTACATCATCTTCAATATTAGCTGTAATGCTTCCCTTGGCCTCATCTCCGTCAACATCTTTTAAGCTAAAGCCAAATTCGATATCTGTAATTTCATTATTACCATCTGCATTAGCATGTTTCACAGCTTCTTTGAGATCAACTGTATACGTAGCATTGCCATTAACATCCGGAGTACCCATGGTAACGGTTAACACGGTGGTACGACTTCCGTCAGCGTTTTCGATGTAACCCTCAAGAGGATTACCTGTGTCATCCCATTTTACTTCTTTACCATTGCTGGTCAATTTTTCAGTCGGAATATCCCAGCTGAATGCAGTATCAAAAGAGCCGCCAAAGTAGCCGTCTGCACCGACACCCATCTTAATTGTGTTGCTTGCAATATCATCTTTATAAGCATCGGTAAGATCAGGATCTTTACCGCTACCATCACCAAGAAATACTTCGGAAACATAAACTTCATCAGATCCCACTTTAGGTGTGGTATTGATAAATGGCTTATCATCTGTTTTGATAACAATTTCATGCGTATTTGAATCACCGTCATTATCGGTGCCTTTTACAGTAACTTTAATGTCACCACCAAAGTCTTTGAGTTGTTCAAACTCCCATTTTCCTGTTGTACTATTAAGAGTAAAGGTAAAGTATGGATCTGTAAAATCAAAAACTTTCCCAGACTCATATCTTCCTTCTATGCCATACAATTTACCATCATCAGGATTTATAACAATAGTAATTTCTTTTGGCTCACCCTCTACTGTAACAGTTTGATAAAACGGAACAGTTCCAATATTTGCTGGTGGAGCAATTACCATTGATTCCAAACCGTCTGCACCGGTATATTCAACAACACCGCTTACTTTACCGTGATTTACATTATTATTATCAGTATCAACAAGATAATATCCTGCTGCACTCTCTGTTGCAGGCACATAAGAGCCAACTGTAGTAGTTGTATCAGTATCATGAAGGACAATTATATCGTCCTCAATCTGCACGGTGACAGTGCCTTTAGCATTATCGCCATCGTTATCGGTAATGGTGAAGCTGAAGTTGAGGTCGGTTGGTGTGTCATCAGTAGAATCTTGACCATCAGTAGGTTTATTGTCTTTATCTACATCATCAACAAGATCTGTATTGTAGTCAGCTAAATCTCCACCATCTGGAACATGATGTTCAACAGCTTGGTGAAGGATTACTTCAAACGATGTATTCGGTGTAGCAGTAAGATCTATTGTTGCCTTAATTTCAATAACTTTGTCTGCTTCATCTCTGCCGTTGCCTTTGTAACCAATTAAAGTGTCTCCGACAGCAACCCATTGTACCGGCTGATTATCATCAGAAGTACGAAGAGCCGGCTGTGTTGTGGTATCGCCCCACACAAAAGCATCGTCATGGAGGTTAGCACCATTCATTTTCGGTCCATCACCACCAAAGTTAATGTTTGTTGTCACAGTAACTGTATGTACTCCGTCGGTAGCATCACTGTCTTGAATGAAAGCATCCTTATCGTCGGGGTCAACACCTGTTCCACCTTTGATGAATACTTCGGAAAGATGAGCTGTATCTGTTGTGCCAACGCTTGGACCATCGTCATTGAATACAAGTTTTTCACCAATATCCATAGACAAGGTTTTTTCATCGGTATCACCGTCAAAG
>CAYJGE010000060.1:0-11677 GCA_964369835.1 uncultured Mailhella sp. | reverse complement strand
GGGTAAAATTAGGTGTTACCGGAGCTGCTGTTTCTAAAATTACAGGACCATCGTCTTCAAAGTCAATTTCAATACTGGTTGTATTGCCGGTTGGATTTTGACCGGGAGTTAAAGCGGTTTTAGCATCCTGAATGGTGACAGAAAATTGTTCGGGAGCATTTCCATCTATACCATCTGCGGTGCTAGCGTCATGATCATTATTATCCGGAGCATGTGTATAAGGAGTTGTTTGTGTATATTCGTATCCAAATCTATATTCAGAGTCACCGTCAGCATCAAAGTCACCGAAAGTTAATTGGAAGTCGGACAAGTTGCCATAAGTACCGCTAACGATATCTGTGGCGACAAGAGGAGTGGTATGTGCAGCATCGGTATATAAAATAGGAGCGGATTCTGTGCCACCAACATATAGTGTGGTGTTTCCTACAGTAATGGTACCACCCACCATTGTTTCTGCAGAAGTAAAGATAATTGAACCGGGTGCTGTATTGGAACCTGTGTCACCTACAGGATTGTTTCCTTGAGTTCCGTTAGACAAATAAGAATCATCAACAACATGATCGATTGAACTTGCACCTAGTTCGATTTGTGGCACATCGTTGGTTCCTGTAATGACGATATCTACAACTTCAGAACGCCATGCGCCTTGATCGTCTTGCACATAAACAGTGTAAGAAAGATTTTGGGTTTCACCTTGACCAAGCGCTTGTACGGAAGCACTATTATTATCAAGTAGAAATTCATACTGACCTGTTGCGTTAATACTAAATGTACCCCAATCAGGCGTAATCACACTTTGCCCAAGATTGTCAGGCATTGCAGGGCCTGTTTCATCATCTGTATTACCGGCATTACCAGACTCTACAAAGAAATTAAGGTTTGTAACTCCTTCATCTGTGCCTATATCATTTGCATCTATATCAGTAGCAGTGACTTGACCTGTGATAGAAGTAATAAGTTCAGAACCATCTATTACACCATTTGCATTGGTATCAAACAGAAGGTCATCTTCTGTAACAGAAAGACTGCCAACGCTTAGCTCGATAGTAGGTTGATCATTTGTACCCTCAATATTTACAGTTATTTCTACTGTTCTTGGAGGGTTTATATTGTCGGTAACTGTAATTATGAATGTTTCTGTGACATTTTCCCCTTCGGAAAGAGCTTGTGTCGCGGGGTTATTATTATCTAAGTTATATGTAAGGGCGCCTGTGATTGGATCAACTATAAGTTCACCATAAGTACCTGTTGCATTTCCCACAAGAAGACCTGTTGCCGGGTTCAATACACCATAGGTTAAAGGGTCGCCGTCAAAATCTATAAAGTTTACATTTCCGAAATTTGTTGAAGTTCCGGCAAAAAAAGCATTGGGAAATTGAGCTGATGAAGTTGAGCCGTTGCCCACACCTGATTCTTTTAAATCCAAAATAATGTCAGAGGCGTCGGCATTAAATTCAGGTGGGGAATTAATGTCACCAATGGCACCGTCATCTTCGGCAGTTTCAATGCCGGGAAAACCATAGGCAAGAGCTTGACCGCCAAGGGCATCAATACCGCCAATAAGTTCAAGTCCCGCACCAAAATCACCAAAGGCACCGTCAGGATTAACTTGCGGTGCAGCAGGACCGGCCGCAGGCATAATGTCTGATGCATCTAAAGCCGCAAAGAATGTTTCACCATCGATTATATCTTCACCGATTTGAAAACTTGGCATATTTTCAGATGTATAAACATTATAAAAGCCATTTAATACTACTTCACTGCCATCAGTAAATGAAAACACTAGGTTTTCGCCTTCTTGAGCCAAGGTAACATTAGTGGTTGCAAAATCTAAAAGAATAACATTATCTTCAGCAGTTGGGTTATGCTCTGCCAAAGGAACAAGTTCAGGTTTTGTTAATGTAATAGCCATAATTTCTCCATTACTATTAATAATAATTGCTATTTTTGTAAATATACGATGATTTATTCTGTTTTAAACTATTAAACAGCAATTTTTATCAATATGATAATTTTAACATTTGAATAAAGTAATTTTGATTAGTCAATAGGGCAAATAAGAGTAAATGATATTTTTAGCAAAACAAATATTAACTAATCTTCAATGAAATATCTGCACAATTAGTTTTTAAAGATAATTTCTGAATATTATAAAATTCAAAACCTTTTACAATACTCGTGTGCAAAAACTTCATATAAATTACTTTATTTCATATTTTGTTAAACAAAAGTAGATATTTACTGCTTGTTTTTATGTTATAAAACAAAAAACATACAATAAACATAGCCTTAATTGTTTTTGCTGATTGGATACTCAAAAATTAAAGAGTACAATAGAGCAAGTTACTACTTATTAACCCAGTAATAACATGATGCTAAGATGATTTGTTACCTTTGACTTACTTCAAATTGCGAAGCTTCAAAAGGCATGTACTTACTTATTAACCCAGTAAATACATATTGTGATACTAAACTAAAATAATTCTTATTGAACACAGTTTAATATTAAGAAAAAATATTTTGTTTAGCATAATTTTAGCTTATTTTCAATTAAAATTGATAATTGATAAATAAACTTGTCCCACTTATTAACCCAGTGAGGACTTAAACGTACTAAAAGGTATTATCACTCTCTGATAATAGATTTATATTAACTATAAATTCAATTATTGTCAATAAAAAATAAAATATTAATAAATCAAAATAGTTATGCTATTAACTAAAACAATACTTTTAAGAAAAGAGGGAATTTGAGAGGAAAAATTCACCCAGCCTTAAGGCGTCGTGGAATAATTCAAAAAAGCGTGGTTTTCCTCCTCAAAAATACAAACACGGATTGACGTGCCCTCAATCTGAAATCACATGTGCCATTCCGATTTTTAAACATATTATAAAAAAAACTGCAAAAAACAGGAAGTTTTGCCTATTTTTTGCAGTTTTTACTTTATGTCATTATTTATAAAAGCATATATTATTATAAAGTTGGTGCTTCTTCAACATATTCAAAACATTCAATTACATCAGCAATTTTAATATCATTGAAGTTTTCCAAACCAACCCCACATTCAAAGCCCTTTGTTACTTCTTTGACATCATCTTTAATCCTGCGCAATGAGGAAAGTTTACCTGTGTAAACCACAACACCGTCTCTTAGTAAGCGAGCTCCTGCATTACGCATAAGTTTACCATCGTTAACCATACAACCTGCAACAAGCCCAATTTTAGGCACGCTAAAGGTTTGTCTGACTTCAGCTTGTCCCAAATAAACTTCACGGCTAACCGGTGCAAGCATACCTGTCATGGCGCTTCTTATTTCTTCCACAAGCTTATAAATAATGTCATAGAAGCGAATATCAACCATTTCTTTTTCGGCAACTTCTTTGACTTTTGCTGTCGGTCTGACGTTAAATCCAATGATAATGGCATGGGAAGCGGCGGCAAGCATAATGTCTGTTTCAGTAATTGCCCCTGCCCCACTATGAATAACAGAAATACGCACTTTTTCATTGCTTTGCTTATGCAGTGCATCGGTAATGGCTTCAAGTGAACCTTGAACATCGGCCTTTAATACCAAGTTAAGCACTTGAGCTTCTGCATCTTTTGGAGTGCTGGCAAGGAATGTTTCAAGGGTAACCCTTGATTTTTTAGCCAATTCCTTTTCTCTTAGTTTTACAGCTCTTGATTCGGCAATACGGCGTGCAGATTTTTCATCGGTAAGACAAATAAATTCTTCGCCGGCTTCGGGTACTCCGTCAAAACCTTGAATTTCGACAGGAATAGATGGCCCTGCTTCTTTAATTTTCTTACCTTGGTCATTGAAGAATGCTCTTACTCTGCCTGCAAAAACACCACAAACAAAGTTATCTCCTTGACGTAAAGTTCCTTCTTGAATAAGAACGGTTGCAACAGGACCGCGTCCCTTGTCAAGCTTTGCTTCCACAACTCTTCCGCGCGCTGCTTTTTCGGGATTTGCTTTCAATTCCAAAACTTCGGCTTGTAGGGCAATAAGTTCCAATAATTCATCAAGCCCTTGTCCTGTTTTGGCTGACACCTTACCTGTAACAACGTCTCCGCCCCAATCTTCTACCAATAAACCTTGTTCGGAAAGTTCTCTGAAAACTCTGTCCAAATTGGCAGCTTCCTTATCAATTTTATTGACTGCAACCATGATTGGCACATTGGCGGCTTTTGAGTGGTTAATCGCTTCTCTGGTTTGCTCCATAACTCCGTCGTCAGCAGCCACAACAAGCACAACAAGGTCAGTAACCTGTGCACCTCTTGCCCGCATGGCAGTAAAAGCTTCATGCCCGGGTGTATCTAAAAATACAATATCACCATTTTTGGTTTTTACATGGTAAGCACCGATATGTTGTGTAATTCCGCCTGCTTCCCCTGTTGTAACACTGGTTTTTCTAATGGCATCAAGAAGCGAAGTTTTACCATGGTCAACGTGTCCCATGATTGTAACAACGGGAGGACGTGGTTTTTGATTTTCTGTATTCTTTTCAACTTCATGTTCAAAGAATAAATTATTTTCTGAAAAACCGACGTTTTCAACTTCATAACCAAATTCAGATGCAACCAAGATGGCTGTATCAATATCAAGGGCATTATTTATGGTTGCCATGATTCCAAGCCCAAATAAAACCTTGATAACTTCGCTTGATTTAACACTTAATTGTTGTGCCAAATCAATAACTCTGATGGCTTCGTCAAATCTGATTTTACGCTTGGCAGCCTTCATGGGCTGGGTAGAAACAATATGTTGCTGTTGTTGCTTTTTTGGTTTACGAGCTCTGCGATGACGGAAGTTTTCATCATCATCAAGCCCCATGGGTATATTATTGCGACGACGCAAATTTTCTTGATTTTCATTCGCACTAAAATCAACTGTGCGTCTGCCCTTGTTTTTCTTTTTACGACTTTGATCATTATCAATGGGAGGTATGCCAAAACCCATTTCTTGGCGTGGACCCGATGATGGACTTTTTGGTGGACGTGGTCTTTGAGGAGCGGCGGCAGCGTCTTTATCTTGAACACGGTTTCCACCAAAAGGAGTATTTGGCCTTGGACGTTGTCCTGCCCTATCCTTATTAAAATCACGACCGTCCTTATTATCCTTATTGTCACGAACAGGTCTGGAGTCTCTGTTTCCGTCCCTTTGAAAACGTCCGTCATTTGGGCGTCCGTCATTTGGACGACCATCATTTGAACGAGGACCTTTAAAGTCACGTCCGTCTTTATCCTTTGAAAAACGTTCTCTTTGCCCGTCTCTTTGCCCATCTCTTTGTCCTGGGCGTTGACCATCTCTTGGATATCTACGCTCACCTTGACGGTCTTGCCCTGTTTTTTCAGCTTTTACGGCATTAATATCAGGACGTGAAATAACTCTGACTTGAGAAACATCTTCATTTACACGGTTTGCCTTGGAATTTATCGGAGGCAAAATACTCTTTGCATTATTTTTATCCGGAGCAGCAGAAGCGGCAGGAGTTGTTTTATCTGTATTTTTTACCTTGTCTGTTGAGTCAGCTTTAACATTTTCAGACTTAACACTTTCTTCTTTTACATTTTCAGATTTAACACTTTCAGGCTTTGCAATTGCTTGAACACTTTCTTCCTCAACCTTAACTTTGGCAGTCATATTTTCAGGCTTTTGTTCAGATGCGGAAGAATCTTTGTGAGAAACATCGCTTTGAACATTTTCCAAGGATTTATTTTGCTCTTGTGCTTCGATAACTTCTGCTGTTTGTTTAGGTTCTTCAATAACTTGTGTAGCCATGGCCACAGGCTCAATTACCTTGGCAGGACTTACAATTCGTGCAGGAGTATCATGAATTTTTTTATTGTCCTTAGATGAGCGAGGACTTTTTTTCTTGACTTCAGTTTTTTCGGTTTTTTCAGACTTTTTTTCTGTTTTTACATTATTGATGTTTGAATCTTCAAGTTCAGCCTTTACAATGACTTCACCTTGATTTTCAGATTTATTTTCATCTTGTTTAGAATTTGGTCTGCGACGAATTTTAACTTCTGAACGAACCTCTGAGTTTTGATCAGCTTTAGAATTGGCAGATTTCTTTTCGGTGGCTTTTTTCTCAGTAACTTTCTTTTCAGTGACTTTTTTTTCAGTGACTTTCTTTTCTGCGGTGTTCTTTTCTGTGGTGTTTTTTTCTATAGAATTTTTTTTCATTTTTTCACTCATCTTTTATACCCCTTTGCGCTTACGTCTCTCAAAATAATTTTTATTAAATTTTTGCTGACATTCCGGGGACATGCAAATATAATAACCACGTCCTTCCATTGTTTTAGTCAGGTCAAGTGCAAGCGCCTTCCCATTTTCATTCTCATATTTGGGGAAAACGTAGCGTGTAAGTTCTTTTTTTACATAGCGTTTTTTGCACAAGCAACACATACGTATGGGCTGTTGCCCTTTTTTCATATTATTTTCCAATCTTATTATCTTACCTTATAATCCACATTAAACTGATTAAAGTGATGGATCTTCTTCACCGTCAATGACAGGTGCCAAGAATGTAATGGCCGAACGTAAATCAATAACTTTATCCTCTGATAAAACCAATTTATCCATCAGTTCTTCATTATCGGCTTCTCTTAGCAGTTCTAAGGTATTATAACCTGCTTCCAATAATTGTTCAACACTAATTTCTGCAACAGAAGCCACTTGTTCAAGCCCGCGCCCAATGGAATTGGCCTCTTTATATCTTGACTCTGAAAAAATATCAATTTTCCAGCCAAGTAATTTGGCAGCCAATTTAACGTTTTGCCCCTTACGCCCAATAGCATTGGTCAGTTGATCGTCAGGCACGGTAACTTCCAATAGATTTTCGTTTTCATCAACAACAATCTTAGTTATGACAGCAGGTGCCAAGGCATTTCTGGCATAAACACTGATATCCGGATTCCAGATTACAATATCTATACGCTCACCCTTAAGCTCTTGAACAATATTTTGAATACGTGAACCACGCACACCAACACAAGCTCCCACAGGATCAACATCACGATCTCTTGATAAAACCGCAACCTTTGCCCTTGAGCCCGGATCTCTTGAAACTCCCATGATTTGTACAGTTCCGTCGTCAACCTCAGGCACTTCCAAGCGAAATAAAGCCGCCAAATAATCACGATGGGAACGAGAAATAATAACTTGCGGACCTCTTCCTTCCTTTTTAACATCAACAATGATGGCCTGTATTCTGTCACCTCTTTTATGATGTTCTTTTGGAATTTGCTCATCTCTGGTTAAAATAGCTTCAGTTTTGCCAAGGTTAATTACCCAGCCGCCCCTGTCACGGCGTTGGCTTGTTCCACTGACTATTTCACCTATTCTTTCTTTAAATTCATTATAAATTTGAGCTTGTTCAGCATCTCTCATTCTTTGAATAATTACTTGTTTGGCGGATTGAGCGGCAATTCTGCCAAGGTCATCAATTTTCATTCTAAAACCCATTTCATCTTCCAATTGCACGGAAGGATCATGAGCTTTGGCATCTTCAAGGTTGATTTCTGTCAATTCATTGTCAACATCTTCAACAACAGTTTTAAATTGATAAATTTCAATTTCACCTGTTTCTTCACTATAGGTAACTTCAACATCAAGATCTTCACCAAAACGTCTTTCAACAGATGTTCTCACAGCATCTTCCAAGGTTCTGACGAGCATATCCTTTTCAATGCCCCTGTCTTTACAGATTTGATCTATGGCTTTTTTTAACTCTAAGTTCATTATATCCTCAGGTAATTTTTAATATTTTTTCTTGGCTTTGATTAGTTTATACTAAAGAATTATTTTGATTTTTGGTTTGGATTAATGTTAAACTACTTCGGGAAAAACATGGATAAGACGTACTCTTTTTATTGTTTCCCATTCTATTTCATAAATTTTTTCTTCAAATTCCAAATCAAAGGATTGAGAATTTACGCTTTTTAAAGTTCCTTTAAATTTCTTCCTATTTTCAAATTCGGGATGAATTGTATGCAAGGCAACATCTATGGGGTGTCCCAGATAGGGTTTTAATTGCTCAATTTTATAAAAAGTTCGTTCAAGTCCGGGGGATGAAACTTCTAAGATAAAAGCATCGGGAAAAATATCTTCGACTTCCAGCGCTAAGCCCAGTAAACGTGATATTTTGGCGCACTGGTCTATACTGACATTTTCTGCACTGACATTTTCTGCACTGACATTTTCTGCACTGACATTTTCTGCACTGACATTTTCTGCACCGGCATTATCACTATCAAGATTTTGGTCATTGTCTTGCTGACTTATTGCATTTCCCGCTATTTTTTCAGCCATCATTTTAGGATGAACAACTTTTTTCTTGCTTTTTTCTTCTCTGCTTAAAGGCCTTACAAAAGGAATGGTTTTCCCTTCATATTCAGTATCAACAAAAATTCTTACAACGGGCTTTACACCACCTGTTATATCAATTCCCCAAATAACTAAACCCATTGATTTAACAGCTGTATTTGCTAATCTTTCAAGTATCTTGAGATTTCTTTGATTATTTTTTTCAATTTTGTCTTCCAAAGACATTAATTTTTCCTTATTATAAAACCCTAAATATCTTAGGGGTATAAAAAAAGGGAGGACAAAAAAGTCCACCCTTGCTATTAAATATTATAAAAACATTATAATAAGCAATTGTATTCACATAACAATATAATCAAAATTTTCCAAATTTATACTTGCTATGCAAGTTTTAGTTCTCAATAAAGCTATAATTTCATTTTATCTTGAAAACATAAAACTTTGAAAAATCATTAACACAATAAAATACAAATAATTAATTTTTCAATGCATTCTTAGCTCATATAGTTCCAACTGTCAAGTAAAACATTTTGCCAATTTAAAATCTTTTATGAAAAATTTGTTTTTTATGAAAACATTAATTAAATCTCATTAATTAAATCTCATTCCTCAAACTAAAATTTGTTTGCAAACTTTTTCTTATAGTGATATATTAAATTATAGATAATATAAAAAGGAGTGCATTATGAAAAAAACTGTACTATGTTTAAGTTTAACATTTTTATTTAATTTTATTTGTTTAACTGCTTTTGGCGGACATGAAAGTTTAGCCGCCGAAAAAGTTAAATTAATAGCTAATTTTGCGACAGGAAGCCCCACCGCACTTGAAGACGGACAAATAAAGTCTAAAGAAGTAATGATTGATAAATTAACTGTTGAAAATTTAGCAAAAGAGCTTTCAAACTGGACAGGTCATGATTTTATAATCAATAATGTTGATATGTCAGATAATGCCATAAAGGTTGACTGGTCAGCCAAATCAACATTGATTTCCAATGCTGCTCCAAGTAAAATGATTGAAGAATTTCATTTTTATGATGTAGATAGCATGCGCTGGTTTATGATGGACAGTCTTTATGAAACTATTTTGGCAAATTTTGGTGAAAAAGAAGTTTATTACAGCATGGACGGCGGAAAAGAATTGGTTTTTGAATACCTTTATGCAAATAACGTTTTCCCTATTGATATCCAATACATGGGAAGCCCATTCTATTATGCTCACTTTGATGTTGTAGGTGATGATGGCGAACTTCCATATCAGCTTGCAGTAACCAGAGGAATTTGGCGTATGGATAATGCCACAGATACAGCCTATATTGACATGCCCGGTGATGGTTCATTCACTGCTTATTATGCCAGCGGATCAGTGGAAAAAGATGGTTATTTGACTTTTGAAGATTCTTTTTACTCAATGATTGGCTCAGATGATGAACTTTTTGCCCAATTTTATTTTAACTCCAATGATGTTATTGTTTTTCCAAACTTAAATGATCGCAAATATTATAAAGATTTAAGTGTTTTTGGTTATGACTTCCCCCTATTGATCGGAGCTAAAGACTTGATGGGGCTTATTCCCTTTGTAAGTGAAAATAACTATAAAGATGGCTATTTATATTCAAGTTTAACTCCTGATGGCGGTTCAACATTAACTCAGGCCACTTATAAATCCGACATGGAAGCCAATGAAAATATTAATCAATATCTTGAGCGTGCTCTAAAGGAAATTAACCCACAAAGTGAACTGAGAGATATAAAAATCACACCAAATCAAAACTACTCAGCGAAAATGACCTATCCCGTAAATCTTGTAACTTGGGTAAGCGGTTATAATGAAGATACAAGATACGGAGTGGCTTATATGTTTTTAACCGATACACATACTTATGCATTTGCCTTTGAAACATCAGCAGACTTTTTTGAGGATATGGAAAGTATTTATTACATGGAATTTGACAAGTTGGTTCTTGAATAAAATTCATACACAAGAATTTTGTAAGGAAACCCTTGTGCAGCTTTCATACAAACTTAAACTTTCGATATAATCAGCATTTCCTTAATATAATTTAAATTACACAATAGTAAAAGGTATACATTATGAAAAAAATTTTTAGTTTAAGTATTATTTTTAGCTTTATTTTGTCAGTGGCTTTATTTAACCATGAAGGCTTGGCAGAAGACAAACCACAGGCAAATTTTGAACAACTCAAAGGCCTTTGGCGTTTAGAAAACACAGAGTCACCCTATGATGACCATGCTTATCTTGACATAGATGAGAATGGATTATATATGGGCTATAATGAAAGTAAAGAATTGGAAAATAAAGGCTATCTGGTTTTTAATGAATCAAACAGAATGTATTATTTATTTGATGCCGAAGTTGACAGCACCAAGGATAAACTTGATTATATAACTTACTTTTATTTTCCGGGCAATGATATGGGTGATATGATTATTTTCCCAAGAAATCAGGGTGATCGTAGATATTATAAGGATAAATAATGAAAATTAAAATAGCTCTGTGTTCTCTTTTATTAGCTTTGGCAGGTTGCAGTTCAGCTTTTGCCAATGAAAATTCTAATGATAAAAACACATATGTAGTAAGTGAACAGGAAAATAAAGCTGAAGAACATCAGATAACCGGAAAAATAACAAAAGAAACAGGAAGCATTCATGATTATACGGGGTGGTGGAGTTTAACCCATAATATTGAAAACTTTCCCTTTGCACACCTTGAAATCAACGGTGATTTTGTAAACTGTTATGACAATGACGGAAATCTCCTGGATAATGCCTTTGCTGATTACAGTGAACAAAGGGCTTTAAATGGCAAAGCTTTAATTGTCTTTGTTTTTGAACAATTGGGAGAATTTCCTACCCATGTGGCCAGAGATGCAAACGGCATATCTTTGGATATATTTTTAAATGATGATTTCTATTCATTTATTTATCAAAAATTACCCCCCTTTGACTTTTCAGAATAATCCATTCTAAAAAATTGCAAGAAAAACACATTTTCTTGCAATTTTTAGTTTAAGCCAGATGAAAAACCAGATAAAAGCAAAGAGAATTGAATATGGCAACCCACATTACACACAAGTCATTCCAATTCTTATATTAAAAGATATTTTTATCAAAATTGATTAGTGAAAATTTCTTATTTTTGCCATTTTTTCAAATAAAGTTTGAAAAAATCATTGGGGTTTGCAAAGGGAGTCACTCCCTTTGATGGGGTTTGGGGGCAAAGCCCCCAAATTGGAATGACGTGACATTACACATGACTCCGGATTGAGGGGGGAAACCACGTTTTTTTGAAACATTCCACGACGCCTGACGGCTGGGCGAGTT
>CAYJGE010000059.1:0-16905 GCA_964369835.1 uncultured Mailhella sp. | reverse complement strand
TATTAATATTTTATTTAATGTCTAAAATCAAAAATCATGCCATAATTATGATTTTTTAAAACCGGAATGGCGTGACTCATCACCCTTGCTACCTGTAGGACATAAAAACGATTTGTCATCTCATTGTAAAAAAAACACACTTCGGCCTTTCCGAATAAAAGTTTAATAACATTTTTTAATTAATAATACCATAAAAATTTTCACTTTTAAATTAATGTTTAATTCATTCAATTTTTAATGGAAACACTGATTAAATCCTTATAAAAAATTTAAAATTTATTTTTTGAATTTTAACTCATCTTTTTCAAAAAAAATAAAATAATAACCATTATTAATATTAAAAGTTTTTGGAAAGAGGGCTTGGGGGAAAAGCTTTTTTTCAAAAAAATTTCCCCTCAAGAAAATTAATCAATCCTTCCTTAAAGTTTGACTTTTTACCTTAACTATCAAAAAATAATGCCGTTATTAAATCATTTCAAAAAATTAAAAGTAATAGTTAAATAAATTGACATAAATACAGTATATTGATAAAGTATTTTAATATATAATAGTTGGCGGTGAATATATGGTTAAAAACTTACAAAAAAAGAAAAAAATGGGAATGCGCGACAAACTTATTGCATTGTTTGTCGTAATTAAAGTTATACCCTTGGTTATCTTAGCCGTTATTGCATGGTATCAAACTTTAGATTTGAATAAAAGTGCAAGAGAAGCTCTTTTGGCAACAAAAGAGTTGACCATAGAGAACACAACTCAGGCATTACAAACTTTATCACAACAAAATATTGAAAGATTAACTACAGATACTGCCAAAGATGTTGCTGATTTTTTATATAATATTGACTCTGAAATCAGAACCGTCAGTAAGTTTGAACCTTCAGATGAAGTATATAAATTGTTTATAGAAACACAAACAAGGCGTGTAATAGAGCAAAGCGAATGGGTAATTGATGCTGACAACCCTGACCCACACACAGTTTGGGAAATTAAAAGTCCTCCTGAACAAAACCCCATGCGAACATCTAAAAACCCTGAAAATGATTTGGCTTTTAGTTATAGACCTGCCGATACATTTAAATATACCGAAATTCCTTTATTCAGAGAAGTCACATTTATTGATTTAAATGGTCAAGAAGTCATCAAAGTTACAACCGATAATTTGATGGACAAGGAACTGAAAGACGTAAGCCAAAAAGAAAATACCTTTATTAAAGCAGAAACCTATTGGCCAAAATTACAAAATTTAAAAGATGGTGAAATCTATGTTTCCGATGTGATTGGCGCCTATACCCCATCCAGAGTTATCGGTGTTTTCAATAAAGCCAATGCTGAAAAATTTAAGGTTGAATTTAAACCTGAAGAACACGCTTTTTCAGGTTTTGAAAACCCTGTGGGCAAAAAATTTAAGGGCATTGTTCGCTGGGCAACTCCTGTTTATAAAAATGATATAAAAATCGGATATGTCACCTTGGCATTAAATCATGACCATTTAATTGATATGATGGCAATGATTACTCCAATGATTGAACGCTATAACGAGCTTTCAAATGCATATACCGGAAACTATGCTTTTATTTGGGATTATCTTGGCAGAAGCATTGTTCACCCACGCCATCATTCCATGGCCGGCTATAATCCTGAAACCGGAGAGCCTCAAGCGCCTTGGCTTGAACAAAGCATTTATGATCGCTGGATAGAAAGTGGCAAAGATTATATTGATTTTATTACTGAAGAACCAACTTTTTTTGAACAATCCACCAAGAAAAAGGGCTCTAAGGAACAAATTGCCGCAGGAAATCTTGGTCTTGACTGTCGTTATTTAAATCATGCCCCCCAATGTACAGGTTGGTTTGACCTTGCAGGTGACGGTGGCTCAGGTTCCTTTGTTATCCTATGGAGTGGACTGACAAAACTGACAACAGCTGCTGCCATACCCTATTATACAGGCCAATATGCAGACAGAAAGGTTGGATTTGGCTTTGTGGCAATTGGAGCAGGACTAGATGATTTTACCGCTCCGGCCACTAAAACAGGTGAACTTATTGAAGATATTATTCAAAATAGTGAAAATAATATGCGTTCAATTTTGACCGAAACAGCCTATTCACTATCTATTTCAACCATTCTAATGACTGTTTTAGTTATTTTCATTGCTATTTGGCTTGCTTCAAATATGACTAAAAGAATTACCATTATTAACAATGGTATGAAATTATTCAGAGAAGGTAACAGACATTTTAGATTTGACCAACCTGCCCAAGATGAAATTGGAGTTCTTTGCGAATCATTTGATATCATGGCTGATAGCATAGAAAAGAACTTGCAAGGTCTAATTGTTATTGTGGACAACAATGATAATATAATTTACGCAAATGACGACACCCTTGCTTATTTTGACAAAGACTTCAAAGAAATTGAAGGCAAAAATTATCTTGATATTTCTTTATTTAATATTGATGAAAATCCTTTAACTTTATATCGTCAAAACAAACCTATTAATGTCTTAAGAAATAACTTTAATAATAAATATTATAAAGGAAATGTGGAACCTTTTATCGGTGACAATGATAATCAAATAGGATTCACTATTTCAATTCAAGATATTACTGAAATTATCAAAAGCCAACAAGAAATTGCATTGCAAAGATTGCTTTTACTTACAGTATTTTCTTCATCACCGGATTTAATTTGGTACAAAAACTCCAATGATCAATATATAGCGGTAAATCCTCGTTTTTGTTCAATTACCAACAAACTTGAAGAAGAAATTATTAATCAACATTCTTTTGATGTTTTACCCTCAAAGATTGTATTTAATGATGTAAATTATGACACCAAGGCCAAGGAGAAAAAAGGTTCTGTTTATTCTGAAGAGGACTTTGTTTTCCACGACGGACATCAAGAAACTCTCGAAGTTGTTCGTACTCCTGTCTATAGTAAAGAAGGTAACTTTGAAGGCATAGTCGGTGTTGCCCGTGATATTTCTGCAAGGGTAAAGGTTGAAAGAAAACTTAGAGAAACTCAAACCGGCCTTGAAAAAGCAATTTATGAGGCAAATGAAGCAAACTCAGCCAAGAGTGCATTCTTAGCCAGAATGAGCCATGAAATTCGTACTCCAATGAATGCAATTTTAGGCATGAGTACAATTGCCAAAGATAAGATGCAAGACAAAAATATTACCGTAAATGATCTGAGTGAACAAATTAATCAAATAGAAACTTCAACAAATCATTTATTATCTCTGGTCAATGAAATTTTGGAAACTTCAAAGCTTGATATAACTGAAATTAAGTTGAAAAAAGAAGTTTTTGATATGACAGCTCTTTTAAAAGACGTAACCAAGCTTGTTAAGGATTTTTCATCAAGTAATAATATCAACCTTAATATTAACCTACCTTCCAATGACGAACAAAACTATTTGTCAGACCCAATGCGGATAAGACAAGTTTTGATTACCCTCATTAACAATAGCGTTAAACAGGCCACTAATGATAATAAAACACCTATTGTTGACGTAAATATCAGTCAAGAACAAGTAGGAAAAAATGAAACAAGATTTAAGTTTGTAATTAAAGATAATGGAAATAAAATGGATTCAAATATGGTTAAATCCATTGAAAACCCACTTAAAGTAGATGAAGCATTGCAAAATTCTAAAATCTTAGATGAAAATTACGCTTTGTCCCTCTGCCAACACATAGTTCAGCATTTAGGTGGCAAAATAAGATTACAAACATCTGATGCTTACGGCTCAGAGCTAAGTTTTACCATTAGGCTTGAACAGGTAATTCCTGTAAAAGAAGAAAAAATTCAAGAAAAAAATATTGATTTATCCATTTTGGCCGGCAAAAGGGCTTTGATTGTAGATGATGTTCAAATTAACAGAGTCATATTAAAATCATTACTTGCCGGTGTCAAAGCCATATCAGAAGAGGCAGATGATGGAACAACTTGTATAGACATGTTCCAAAATTCTGAAATAGGATATTATGATATTATTCTGATGGATATTCAAATGCCAAAAATGAATGGCTTTGAAGCAACTGAATATATCAGAAAACTGGACAGAGCAGATGCTACTAAAATACCAATTTTAGCAGTAACAGCAAATTCCTTTAAGGAAGATATTGATAAATCACTTGAAAGCGGAATGGATGCCCACTTTGCAAAACCTGTAAATCGTGACAATTTATTTGAAACAATGTCAAAGATTTTTCACAAAATGAATAGTTAACATTTCACAGAATTTAATTTATTGGCAAAACAGCCCTGAAAAGCTTATTTTTCAAGTTTTTCAGGGCTAAATTATTGTCCAAAAAGTTTATGAACTTTTCATAATTCATTATGCTAAAAATATAAATCAAAACAGTTATATTATTGTTTGATAAAATGTTTTTTCAGGAAAGCGGGAAGCAGTTACGCTTGAGGGGGAAAACATCATTTTTTTCAAAAAAATGGGGTTTCCCCCCTCAAGCCGAAATCATGTGAGTATGCAAAGGGCTTATTCAATCGACTTTTGCAAAAATATAAAAAAGGAGCAATAATGTTTTATCCACTTATGGAAAAAGCCTTACAAGCCGGCTGAGGTATAAAAACTGCTCCAAGTGTTTTGGAGCATTTACTGAGAAATTTACCATTACATACAGATAATGAAAAAATCCTTACGGATTATTTTTCCAATGAAGATGCCTTTGTACTTGCTCCTCCCAAGGCGGGAATGGCACTAGTTCAAAGTGTTGACATTTTGGCACCAATTGGAAATAATCCCAGACTATTTGGCCAATGTGCTGCAGCCAATGCCTTTTCAGACATATATGCCATGGGCGGAGAAGCTTATAGTGCCATGAATATCCTGTCCTTTGCAGCTTGTGACTTCCCTATTGAAGTTATTCAAGAAATTTTATTGGGAGCACTTGATAAAATCATCGAAGCAAATGCTGTTTTGGCAGGTGGACATACCATGGAAGATGCTAACCTTAAATTTGGCTTATCGGTGACAGGTATAGTCAACCCCAACCATTTTTCACGAAATTGTGGATTAAAAGTCGGTGACCAACTACTTTTAACCAAGAAAATAGGCACAGGAATTTTAAGCACAGCCATCAAAGCAAAATGGGATAACTATGAGCAAGCTGAAGAAAATTTATACAAATCAGTGACAAAACTAAATAAAAATGCTTCTACTATTATTCAAAAATTTAAACTTGAAGCAGCTACAGATATTACAGGGTTTGGACTTGGTGGACATGCTTATGAGATGGCAAAAGCTTCCGACAAATCCATAATATTTTATAGTGAAAACATACCTTTTTTTGAAAATACCATTGAGTATGCTAAAAATGGATTAATCCCTAGTGCAAGTTATGCGAATTTTAATTATGTTCAACAATTTCTTACTATAAATTCACAGGTTGACAATTTAATTGCCAAGCTAATTTTTGACTCACAAACTTCAGGCGGCTTATTATTAGCAGTGCCTCATGCAAAGTTTAATGATGCTAAACAAGCACTTGCCGATTTGGGAGAAGAATTTTATCACGTGGGTGAAGTAAAAAATATGGATAATCTTAATGAATATCTGTCAATCATATAAATTATTTAGGAAAGTCTAAAATCAATGATATTTTCAAATGTTTTTAAAGCCTATTTTGCCTTATTTATTGCAATGTTTTTATGGGCAAGCTCTTTTATTGGATTAAAATTAAGTTTATCTGTTTACACACCTTTTGAAGTTATTGCAGGCAGAATGATTGTTGCATCAATTTTTTGCTTACCACTGCTAAAGGAAGTAATTATTGCTCTTAAAGATAAAAAAAATGCTCTTATCATAATTTTAGGAGTGCTTTTTGAACCTTGTATCTATTTTTTATGTGAAACATTTGCCTTACACTATACCTCAGCTTCACAAGCAGGTATGGTTCTGTCACTAAATACAATTTTTATTGGTATTGGTGCTTGCATCTTTTTAAAAGAAAAACTTAGTATAATTTCTTGGATTGGTTTTTTTATTGCCATGCTTGGAATTATTTGGCTATCCCTTGGCGGAGAAGCAAGTGCCAGTGCTCCAAATCCTTTGTTTGGAAACTTCTTGGAGCTTGGAGCTGTTTTTTGTGCTGTCGGCTATACCCTATGCGTACGATATATAACTCAAACTTCTGTGAAACCATTGGTTTTTACTGCTGCCATGGCATTTGGCGGTGCAATATTTTATATTCCGCTGACATTTTTACCCATTGAAATTAAACCATTAGTTTTAGATGTGGAAATAGCTACATGGATACCCTTTGTATCCATAATTTATTTGGGATTTGCTGTCAGTTTAATCGGCTATGGTGGCTATAACTATAGTCTAAAATATTTAAAGGCAAGTGAAGTTGCTCCATTTTTAAACTTAATTCCTATCATTACAATAATATTGGGAGTTTTGTTTATAGGTGAAGAATTTAAATTTAATCAATATCTGGCATCAGGTTTAGTAATTATCGGAATTGTACTTAGTCAAATATCTAAAAAATAACATTTTTTAAATATTTCATTTAGACTTAATTTCCACACCATTTCTGATTACGGGAGAAAATCACGGTTTTTTGAACTAATCCATAATGCTTAGTCTCACTTTTTTCGTCATAAGCTGAGTGAATTTTCTCCCTCAAACGTAACTGCTTCCCCCCTTCCTGAAAAAACATTTTTTCAAATAACAATATAACTATTTTGATTTATTAATATTTTTATTTAATGTCATAAATCAAAAATCATGCAATAATTATAGTTTTTGAGAATCTCAATCAATTTGCCTAGTTACTTATTACATAAAAAATTTTATGAAATTTTTTATGTAGAAAAGAGCTTGACATTGTGAAATTTTAATGAAATATTCTACTCATGTATAAATCTCTTAAATGAGAAAGGAAACCGGTGAAAATCCGGTACGGACCCGCCGCTGTAATCAGGGACGAAATTCACAGTAACCACTGGATTATTCTGGGAAGGAGTGAAAAGTAGAATGAACTGAAAGTCAGAAGACCTTTATACATAGTGTAAGCTTCGGTGATAGGCAAAATGCACGCTATTCTTGAGAAATTCGGCTCTTGAGGACTTATTGTCTTTAAGAGTTTTTATTTTTAATAGCAAGCTTATTTTATCAAAAAGTTTAAAACCTCCTAAAAATACTTTTGATAATAAACCAAATTTACACATATTGCATTCTGAACCTCTATTCAGAAAACCTCTCAAAAAAAATGGCAGATTGCACTGCCATTTTTTTTTGTCATTTATATACTTTTTTTAGAATGTTGTTGAATTAACAATACCTTGACTAATTTGGATTATTCATTATTAGGTTCCCAAGGTGATTTATTCATAGCTTTTAAATAGCTATTTACAACATCTTTACCACCGACAAAGTCCATCATTTCAGGCCATACAATTTCATAGGCTCTTCTGATCCATTCTTCTTCATCTTCAAGAACGTCAATTTGTACGCCCATATCGATTAATTCTTGCTTAGCTTTTTCTCCCTCTGTCAATTGGTATTGAAGAACAGCTTCTTGAGCTATTTTCCCTGCCTCAATCATTAATGCTTGATCTTCTTTAGAAAACTTTGCAAAAACACGTTCACTTACAACAAGAGGTTGTAATTGATAACTATAATGCACTTCTGTAATATATTTTTGATTTGCTTCATAAAACTTCATTGCGTTGAAAAGAATAAAGCCTGAATCTTGACCATCAACCAAATGATCTTTAAGAGCTACAGTGGTTTCTTCCCAAGGAACAGGTGCTAAGTTTGCGCCAAAGGCTTCATACGCTGAAATTAATACAGCACTTCCGGGAACTCTAAATTTAAGTCCTTCAATATCATTTATATTTTTAATTGGTCTAACTGAATTTGAGGGATAACGAAAATCAGAATAAGCCCAACCTAAAATCCGAAAATCTTTTTCAAGTGCCCATGAATTCAAAAGTTCTGCGGCACTTCCTGTGGTTCCGGCAACAGCTTCATCTATATTTTCAAAAATATAGGGTAAATTTAATATACCTAAACGTTTATCAAAAGGCACTAAGTTTGCAATACCAACTACAGCAAAAGGAAGCGCACCACTTTGCAAATTACGTAAAGCTTCAGTTTCATCATACAACTCACTGGAATAATGATTTACAATATTAATTCTACCATCTGTTTTCTCATTAAGATAATCTCTAAAGGTAATGGCAATAATGCCCTGTTCAGATTTTTCTGGATCACCTATTGCATTATTATAGGTTTTTGCACTTGAAATACTTGGGGAAACTAATAAAAAAGCTGAAAGCAAAAGGGTTAATAGTGATTTTTTAGACATTTTAATCCTCCATAAACAATTTAAAAGGTTAAGATAATATTTCTGAAAAAATACTTTTGTTTATAATTACCGTCTATAGCAAAAAATTTTAAAACAAATTTTATATTTTAAACATACTTATCGTTATTATTCTATATTTCATTTTAGTCTAATTAGCAAGAAAAAAAATAATTTAATTTTTATAATGATTTAATAGGAGGTTACCTATATAATTTAAAACAAAACCCCCTAATATAGTTAAAAATTTTAACTATATTAGGGGGTTTTTATCGGTAACAAATATTTATAGGTGAATAGTGTACATTTTGAGCATAGTTATTATATTTGTTGGACTAACAATAATTTAACCGGTTGCATTATTTATTATTTAGGTTCCCAAGGTGATTTATTCATGGCTTTCAGATAGCTATTTATAATATCTTTACCACCAACAAATTCCATCATTTCAGGCCATACAATTTCATAGGCTCTTCTAATCCATTCTTCTTCATCTTCAAGAACGTCAACTTGTACACCCATGGCTATTAATTCTTGCTTTGCTTTTTCGCCCTCTGTTAATTGATATTGAAGAACAGCTTCCTGAGCTATTTTTCCGGCCTCAATCATTAATGCTTGATCTTCTTTAGAGAATGTAGAAAAAACACGCTCGCTTACAACAAGGGGCTGTAATTGATATGTATAATGAACTTCACTGATATATTTTTGATTTGCTTCATTGAATTTCATGGTTTTAAAAATTAAAAAACCAATATCTTGACCGTCAACAACACCTTGTTGAAGAGCTGTAAAAGTTTCTGCCCAAGAAATTGGAGTTGGGCTGGCACCAAAAGCTTTATAAGCTGAAATTAAAACAGCACTTCCTGGTACTCTAAATTTAAGCCCTTCAATATCTTTGATATTTCTAATTGGGCGAACTGAGTTGGAAGGATAACGAAAATCAGTATAAGCCCAGCCTAAAATACGAAAACCTTTTTCAAGAGCCCATGAATTTAATAACTCCGCAGCACTTCCTGTGGTCCCTTCCACAGCTTCATCTACATTTTCAAAAATATAAGGCAATGTCAATACACCTAAGCGTTTATCAAATGGAACCAAGTTCGCTACACCAACCACTGCAAAAGGAAGTGCTCCTCTTTGCAAATTACGCAAAGCTTCGGTTTCATCATATAAAGCGCTGGAATAATGATTTACAATATCAATTCTACCATCAGTTTTATCTGCAAGATAATCCCTAAAAGTTATGGCAATAAAACCTTGTTCAGATTTTTCAGGATCACCTATTGCATTGTTATAGGTTTTTGCAGTAGAAACACTTGGAGAAACTAATAAAAAAGCTGAAAGCAAAAGGGTTAACAGTGATTTTTTAGACATTTTAATCCTCCATAAACAGTTAAAAGTTTAACAAAATTTTATAATCATTATAAAATAATTTCATTTATAATTACCGTCTACAATAACAAACTTTTGAAACAGATTATACTTTTTAGAACACTTAACTTAATTACAATTTATATTATTTAAAATTAATTAGCAAGAAAAAAATAATGTGATTTTTTTAATAATTTATTTGAGACTTCTGCAATTAAATTGTGCAGATGTTTCTTCATCAGTATTTCCCTTTATAATTTAAAATAAAAATCCCCACACCTAATTAAATTTTTTATTTAGGTGTGGGGATTTTTTATAACTATCAATATTTATTATTTTAAATATTTAATTCATACGAAAATATCAAATTTAACTTTATAACAAATTTGATATTTTCAACATAACTTATTTAATTGTTTGAACATAATTAATTGCAGGTGCATCCGGATTAGCTCCGCAAAATTGACCAAATTCGCTGGGGAAGTTTTGAAATTTACCTGTTTGAGGATCAATTTTAGTATATCCGACAGCAAAACCATTCATCCACATAACAATTTGACCTTGCGCGACCGGTTCCATAGCATTCAAACCGGAACATGGAATTGTGGCCATATCAATAGCTTCACCATCAACTTCAGGTAAATTATCAACCATTTCATCAAAAGTGCCTGTGGGGTTAGCTTTGCAAAATGCTTCGGTATGGGCAAGAAGTGCTTCAAGCCAAGCAACACTGGTGGTTGTTATTTCAGTATTAGCTGTTAAATAACCATCAAGAAAATTTATTAGTGAATAACGTACATTTTGATCAAAGCTATTATATTCGGAACATTTCATTTGAACCAATACAGAATCTTGCTCAGCTTTGGCAATATTTGTGAACCCAAATAAAGCCAGACAGATGAATGTTGTTAAAAATTTAAATTTCATTTTATTTTCCTTTGTTAAGTTTATATTTTAAAAAATTAAATTTCACACATAAAAAATAAATTCATATGTGTGAAATTTTTCAAAATTTATCTGCTAATCATTTATTGTTTTATGGTATCTACAAAACCCAAAGCAGGTGCATCAGGATTTGTACCACAATATACGCCTAAATCATTGCCAAAAGTTGCATATTTACCTGTTTGAGGGTCAATTTGAGTATAGCCAACAGCAAAACCATTTATCCACATGCCAACTTGATTCATGGAAACAGGATCCATGGCAATTAAAGCTGAACAAGGTAGTGTTGCCATATCCATGTCCATATTTTCATCCGCAGCATAATCAGGTAAACCATCAACTACTTGAGCAAAATTGCCTGCTTTATTAGCAGTACAAAAAGTATCCGCATGTTTCAATAAAGCATCAAGCCACGCTTCATTTGTGGTTGTGATTTCTGAAACGGCTGTTAAATAACCATCAACATAGCTAATAACTGATTTACGAGCATTTTCATCGCCTAAAAGATAAGCTTCACAAGGGATTTGAGCCATCATTGGATCCGCTTCAGCTTTAGCAACATTTGTAAATCCAATTAAGCTTACCAAAACAAATGAGAGTAAAAATTTAAATTTCATTTTAATTAACCTCATAAAATTGTCCGAAAACAATTTCTTTTTAAATTATTATTTTAACAATGCTTACTTAAAGTGTAAAAAAACACCAAAAGCAAGTTTAACCTAGCTCAATATTATAAATAATTTTAGTAAATTATTATTTTAATGTATCTATAAAACCAAGGGCAAATTCTTCGGGATTGTCAGTACAAAATTTATGTAAATCAGAGGAAAGGTTTGTATGCGCATCTGACATTGTGTCTATCAAGTCAAGACCGACGGCAAAACCTTTTACCCACATGGAAAGTTCATTCTCTTCGCCCGCCTCACCCATATCAAGAAAATGAAAACAAGGTATAGTTCCAAGATCAATTTCTCCACTCTTTGTCTCTTCGGGTAAAATTTCCATGATTTGACCCAAATTAGCTTTAGGATTAGCTTCGCAAAAATTATCAACTTGTTCCATTAAACCTTCCAACCAAGCTTGATAGGTAATAGTAGTATTTGATTTTGATTTCAAATAGCCATCAACATAACTAATTATCGGGGTACGCTCATTCTCATCTTTTTCATTATAATCCTCACAAGAGATTTGACCCATAGTTGGATCTACTTCAGCCATGGCAGTGTTAACAAAACCAAGCACAACAACTAAAAAAAATAATAACACAATTTTGAACTTCATAAATTTTACCTCGTAAAAGTTAATATTAAATTTTATTTACAGTAAAAACTTTAATTTTTTCAATTCGTTTGAAAAAGAGGAGTTAAAACTCAAAAAATAAATTTTGAATTTTTTATAGTGATTTAATCAGCCTTTTCATACTTTATATTTTTACTGATTAACTTACTATGTCCCTAAAGAATATATCAAAATAGCGTTTATGTTTATCCAATGTTTTCTGTCATCGCAATCAAAATAGTCATTTTTATAAGAATTAGTATCTTGGTAAACTTTCTCATCAAGAGATTACATACAAAAATATTAATTGTAAAGATTTAGTTCTATTAAAAATTAAAAAAAAAGAGGAGGCTAATTGCCTCCCCTTTTATTATGAGCAATTAATCTAAAGATTAATCTTCTTCTTTTTTGCCTGAGCCTTTTAGTCCGTACATGGTTGTAGAACCTGATGACCAGTACATGAGTTTTTCTTCTGAAATAAGAAGAGAAAGAACGTCTTTAACTTTACGCGCACTTGCACCCGGAAGAACAGCAAAGAAGTCATTGAAATAGTACTTTGTCTTTGCACCGGCTTTTTTGTTGGTCAAGAAGTCAACAACAGCTTGTTTGTCTTCGTCAGTAATAACAGAAGCACCTGCGGCAGCTGATTTTTCAGCACCTTCATAGGCATGAAGAGCAGCATCAGAGAATTTGAACTGAGTGCTTTGTCTCCATGTATAGTAAGCAGGATCGCGGAAGTCGTCGATTAAGTGATGTGTAAATTCCAAGTCGCAAAGATCGAAGAATTTTTCCCAACCAATTCTTTCAGCCCATTCACCAAGACGCTCATATTTATTTGCATTTTGAGCATAAACATCAATAATATGTTTAATTGTTTTGGTAAGTGTAGGCCAACGTGGTGTTTCGTTAGGAATGTAGTGCACAACAACTTTTGAGAATTTAGGCATGCTGATACGGTTAGAAACCTTACCACCAACCATGATTACGCAACCGTCACCGCCTTGCCCGTCAGAAATTGGAAGAGCAGGACACATGGTGTAGCAGTTACCGCAGTACATACAACGTTCGTTTTTAATGGCAATAGAGTTTACTTTAGCACCATTAAGTTCTTCTTTTGAAGGACGAACAGCTGCAACAGGACAAGCAGCAACAGCAAGTGGAATTTCACAAAGTTGGTCAACCCATTCATGGTCAATCATTGGAGGTTTACGGTGAATACCGACAATACCGATGTCTGAGCAGTGAACAGCACCACACATGTTTAAGCAACATGCAAGTGAAATACGCACAGGAGCAGGCAAGCGATGTTGTTGGAAGTCGTCAAATACTTCGTCCATAACAGCTTTTACAGGACCTGATGCATCAGTTGCAGGTGTATGACAGTGAATCCAACCTTGAGTGTGAACGATGTTGGTAACACCGGCACCTGTTCCACCGATTGGGAATTTATAAGATCCGCCGTCGTATTTACGAGAAGCCAAATCTTTTTTCATGGTTTCAAGAGTAGCTTCATCAGTTACCATGAACTCAACGTTGTTACGAGTTGTAAAACGAAGATGTCCGCCACAATATTTATCTGCAATTTCGCAGCACTCACGAATATAAAGAGTAGATACTGTACGAGCAGCACCACAACGAACTGTATATACTTTATCACCGCTTTCAGCAACGTGAACAAGTACGCCGGGTTCTAAAATTTCGTGGTATAACCATTTGCCAAAGTTGTTTGCAATAACCGGTGGAAAGAAGTTATCATAAGGACGAGGCCCAATATCTGAAATACGCCCTTCCATTGGTTTTGCGGGATTATATCCGGAAGAAATGAAAGCCATGTTTGCTCTCCTCTATGATTAACGTTGGTGTCTTTTGCGGTAAGCAACAATATCACGATCCCAACCGCCGGGCACTTCTTCTTCTTTGAAGAAGATGTATGGGTTAGAACGAGGCTCTTGTACGTGTTGAGGAACTGCAGGAATTTCAGTAACTTCAAGCAGTTTTTGGAAAGAAAGACGTTTAATTGTCTCACCAACACGTTCACGGTTTTTACCTTCTTCCATCCACCAATCCCAAATTTTTTCAATTACGCCTTTGATTTCATCAAATGGCTCATCAGCAGGAATGAAAGGAACAAGTAATGAACCCATTTGAGCACCGTCAAGAATAGGAGCTTTAGCACCTACCAAGATAGAAGCGCCGCGTTCATCACCAATGCGAAGAGCACGTGGCATTGTATTGATACAGTGCATACAACGTACACATTCTTTAGTATCAATGCTAAGTTTAGCTCCGTCCCAGTTCATACAATGACTTGGGCAACGATCAATAACTTCAGCTTGAAGATCAAACTTACCCCAGTCTTTACCTGAGTGAGCGCCTGCGTTTGGTTTAAAGTTACCGGCTACATATTCTTTTACAGCGGATTGATCGATTTTAATATCGTCTTTCCATGTTCCGATAACAGAAAAGTCAGAACGTGCAATTGAAGCAACACAACCATTAGGACAACCGTCAAATTTGAATTTAAATTTATAAGGAAAAGCAGGACGGTGCAATTCATCTTGGTAGTCCATAGTTAGTTGATAACAAGCTTGTTGTGCATTGTAACATGCGTACTCACAACGAGATTGACCAAGACATGACTCGGGAGTACGAAGGTTAGAACCTGATCCGCCAAGGTCAGTCGGATATTTGTCGTGGTGAGTAATTTCCCAGAAAATTTCTTCAAGTTGAGGAGTTTGAGTTCCAAGAAGAACAATGTCACCAGTAGCACCGTGCATATTTGTTACACCTGAACCACGAAGATCCCAAATGTCGCAAAGCATTTTTAAAAATTCAGTATTGTAATATTTTCCTGCGGGCTGATTCACACGAACAGTATGAAAGTGTGCTACGCCTGGGAACATTTCGGGTTGGTCACAGTAACGACCGATAACACCGCCCCCGTAACCAAATACACCAACGATACCACCGTGTTTCCAGTGGGTTTCACCGTCTGTATAAGAAAGTTCAAGAACACCGAGTAAATCCTCAGGTGAATCTACAGGAATTTGGTAATCAATACCTTTAGGATTTGCTGCACGTTCAGCTGCCACCTGCTTTATATCAGACACAAAGCTGGGCCAAGGCCCGGATTCGAGCTGGTCCAACAGGGGGGTTGCATGTTTCGCCATTGCCATACCTCCAGAAGGGTTAATAAAATGTTATAATTATAATAACATATTGATAAACATAAATTTTGTTTACGCCTAATAGTGAATAATAACTATTTCCTTTTAAAACTGAAAATAATTTCAGTAAGAACAAACTTGATAAAATGAAGTTGCTCTTGCTTATGCACTTTTGCAACAAGCAACTTGAAGTAAATTCAAATTTTTTGCTCAAAATGACATAACAAGTATAATATAATATAAATTTAACTTAAAGACAATATAATTTTTATTTTTTTTGAAAAAAAATTATTAATTAAAATTTTAATTACATATTTTCAATATATTATAATAATTTTAATTATATATTTGAAAATCAATATCATTTAATAAAAATCGTATTTTGCGCATTACTTTATTAAATATTTATATAAATCAATACATTATAAAATCGCTTTATTTTATAATTATTATTTATTATTTTTAAATATAACTTTTTTTTATAATTTTAAATTCTTGTAATGGATTAACCTTTAATATACAAAAAATTATGTCAAATAATATCATCAAAATTAATTTGGGAACAAATTTCAGCAGAGGGAAAATCATACCTGTCTTTATACCCTATGCCGGTTGCCCCTATTCTTGTAATTACTGCTTACAAGATAAACAAACAGGAACCAATGGCCAAGACATAAATTCAGCTCTTTTTCAACTTGAATCAGACATTAATGATTTCATTCAATCAAACCCAAAACAAAATCTTGAAATAGCATTCTACGGCGGCACTTTTACTGCTTTGCCAAAAGATGATTTGGAAAAATGCCTATCTACCTTTTCAAAATTAAAAAATAAATTATCAATTCATGGAATTAAAACTTTTGGGCGCTGTTCCACAAGGCCTGATTGTCTTGGTTTTGCTGATAATTCATTTCAAAAAAAACAACTTGACCTTTTGCAGAGAATTAAAGAAGTTGGCATAGACCTGATTGAACTTGGTATTCAAAGCTTTGACAGCTTGGGTCTTTCTGCCCTTGGAAGATGTTATGATTCTGAAATTGCAAAAACTGCCTGCCAATATGTTAAAGATAATGGTTTCTTGCTGGGTATTCAATTAATGCCCTCAAGTCCAAGCCATAATAATGTTATGCATGAAAATTTTTCAAATTCCATTCTATCCCATTTAAATATAGAGCATGATACACAAAAAAGAATAACAAAAGATAAAAACTCGCCTTATTTTGTTCAATCTGTTCAAACCTTTTTAAATGATGTGGAATTGGCATTAAGCTATAGGCCAAAATGTTTAAGGCTCTACCCTTTTATGATTTTAGAAAACACCACATTTGCCAAATTTTTTCACAAAAATTATTTGGAAGTATGGAATTTAAATACCACTATAAATGCCCTTGCTTATGCCCTACATAGATCTTGGCAAGAAAGGCTTGCCGTTATCAGGCTATCACTTGCCCCTGAGCCTCAATTTGATAAAATGATTTTGGCAGGGGCAAGACATAAAGCTTTAGGCAGTTTAATTAAGGCAAGGGCATTACTGTTTAGTCTATACCATAACATTAATATACATAATAATTCAAAAGTAAATTTACACCTGCCAAAAAACTTTCAAGGTTTTATTTATGGAGATAGAAATTTTCTAAAAACAGAATGGAATAATATAAAAAACTTGGATACAATATTTTTTGATACAGACCAAGAATCTGATGATATTTTTTTAAAACACGATGTGGGATATATTGAAAGCTCTGCATAATTCCACGCCATTCCGGTTTTAAAAAACCATAATTATGGCATGATTTTTGATTTTAGAC
>CAYJGE010000058.1:0-17068 GCA_964369835.1 uncultured Mailhella sp. | reverse complement strand
AAACAAATTTTTCTAACATATTGTTTTATAAATGTTTTTAAAAAATAGATTTAAAAATAATTATTTTTTTTTGAAAGTAAATTTCACAAGCGGATTGACGTGCTACCTCATATAACTTTCAAAAATCATTTGGTTTATAATGAAAAATATAATAATTATTTGTTAAACAAGTTAAAAATATTATAAGATTTTAAAAAAATATTTCCTAAGTACCTTTTTGTTATTTTCCTTGATACTTATCATATTTTAAGCTAAAAAAATATTATCTATTTAAATTTATTCTATATTTTAAATTAAGCGAGATAAGTTATGCAATCAGAAAATTTTCAATTAAATCAAGAGAAAATGCCTAGAAGTATTTTTAAAAAATATCTTTTATTAATTATTCCGGGTTTGTTGGCAATAGTCGCTTTATGCGTACTGGCAATGAAATCAAATCTAAAAGACCCAACTTCATTGGACAATAAACCTTTGGCCGAAGCAATTCAAAAAATAAAAAATGACGAATTGTTAACACTCGAAGAAAGAAATGTATTTTTGGGTGCGGACTTGTCAGAGACGAACTTATCAGGGCTTAACTTGAAATACATAAACTTGGCAGGTGCAAACTTGTCAGGAGCGAACTTGACAGAAGCAGAATTGAGTTTTGCTAATTTGTCAGGTGCGAACTTATCGGGCACAAACTTGACAGGCGGATCCTTATTTGCCACGAGTGGTAAAAATGTAAATTTGAAAGGGGCGAACTTGTCAGGGGTGAATTTGTCATTTGTGGAATGGACAGAGGTAAACTTATCAGAGACAAGTTTACGTGGTGCCAACATCATGGGCGCAAAACTGACAGAGGTGGACTTTTCAGAAGCAGATTTAACAGGTGCGGACATTTCGGGCGCAATCTTTACAGATGCTTATCTGATAACTAATCACAAAAAATATACATTATCCAAATTAGACATGGCAAACTCTCTGGTTTTTTTAAGTGAAAATGGAAATAGTCACACAATAGAAGGACTGGTGAGCACGAGGCATGAATTTCTTATAATACAAAGCCCGAAAGACTATAAGATCTTACAAGCCAAAGTGGTTGAAAAACTAAAAACCGGAAAATTGTTAACAAAAGAAGAGAAAGAAATGCTTGTGGGAGTTGACTTGTCAGGTGCAGACTTGACAGGAGTTGACTTGTCAGATGCACAGATGAATTGGGCAAACTTGAGCAACACGAACTTGTCGGGTGCGAACTTGTTCAATGTGGACTTGATAGAGGTGGACTTGAGTTCTACGAATTTGTCGGGTGCGAATTTGATGCGGGCGAATGTGAAATGGGGAGACTTGAGCGGCTTGGATTTGTCAGGGATGAACTTATCAGAAATGGGCATGAGAATGACGAATTTGACTAATACTGACTTGTCAGGGACGAACTTGTTTAAAGTGGATTTTAGAATGGCTAACTTGACCGGCACAAATTTGTCAATGTCGGACTTGACATATTCGAACTTAGCTTATGCGAACTTGATTAGTACGAACTTGTCAGGGACAGTCTTAACCGGAGTGAACCTGTCATATACGAATTTGTCAGGAAAGGACTTGAGTGGTAAGGACTTATCAGAAGTGAATCTTTCTGTGGCGGACTTAAGTAGCGCGAACTTGTCAGGGGCTAATTTGTCAGAAGCGGATTTGGGCGTGGCGGACTTAAGTGATGCGAACTTGTCTCGGGTGAATTTGTCAGGTGCGATTATGAATACTACGACTTTGACAGGAGCGAATTTGTTAGGAACAAACTTATCAGAGGCGAACTTATTCGCAGTAAACTTGTCAGGTCTGGACTTGTCAGGTGTGAACTTGTCCGGAAAGAACATGTCTGCGGCAGATTTGAGTAACACGAACTTGTCAGGGGCGAACTTGTCAGGTACCGACTTAATGCAAGCGGACTTGTCCGAGGCAAAATTGTCAAAAGTAGACTTGAGTAATGCAAATTTGAAATACACTAATATGAAAGGTGCTTACATGATGATTGACGGTGTGAAATATACTTTAAACTCTACGGATAATAATACAAAGTCCATTGTTTTTGTAGATAAAAATGGAAATGTATATGCAAAAGGCGGACTAATGAACGTGGAGGACGTTATAATAGATTAACAAAATAATAAAGTACCCAAAGGACGTGATTTCAAATTGAAAGGGAAAAGCACCCAAAGTAATTAAAAAACTAAAGTAAGCACTGAAAAATTTACGCTTATGTAATTAATCAATGCTTACTTTAAATTTTGATTTAATCAGAGTTTCCTTAAATTTTTATCACTTTAAAATCATTGGCATGCGAGTCAGGAAAAATCTGTTGCATAAAAGTAATGGGTGAAATATACCCTTCTTCCCAAGATAATTGGACTTGAACAGATTGTTCACCCTCAAAATCTTCCACAAATTCAAATTTTTCCAAAACATTCCGAATGTTACGAGTTTTTAATACATTTTTCTTATTCAATTTGGCATATTCCACATAATCCTTGGCAAAAAATTCTTCAAAGCCTTTTACAACTGTATCAATATTTAAATTTTTGTGGGAAAAAATAAATTTTTCATGGCTTGGATTGGGAATATTGCCTGTCAACGGCAATAGTTCCACGGCCACAAGTTCAAGCCCTCTAAGCATTTGGGGGGCAAGGGCATGGAATACTTGTTCTTTGCTCATGGGGGTTCGCAAAGTAATTGCAAACCATTCTGCCTCACTTTCCACACTGACAGTCAATGCCATGCCAAAACTTAAAAGTGGCAGGGGGTGAAAACCTTGGGAAAAGGCAAGGGGTAAATTGGCTCGGCGCATGGCTCTGTCAATGAAGGCTTGTAGTTCAAGCTGGCTCAAAAAGGCTGCTTGTCCTCTTTTTTTATGCCAAATTTTATATCTGACCGCTTTTTGAATAAGGTTAGAGTCTATTTGCGGAACTTTTGCCTTTTGGTTTTGAGGTGGTGGAGGGGGAATATATCCAAACTCTTCTTGATCCCTAACACTTTGATTTAATTTTGTTGTTAATGGTTCTGAATATTTTTTCCCTTTAATTAATGATTTTTCGGCCTTTATATCGCAAGTACCGCATTGACGACAGGGATTATAACGGCAATCGTCTGTAATTTTTTCCTTAATCGCCCTTTCCCTTTCAGTTAATAGGAATTTTTTGGTTAAACCGGCTTCCAAATGATCCCAAGGCAGAGGGGAATCAAGCTCTCTTTTTCCTGTCCAGTCTTCAAGATTGATCTGAAACTCTTTGGCAGCCTCAAACCAAGGTTCCAGACTAAAACCATCAATCCAAGTGGCAAAAATTCCACCGTTTTTAAAAGCTTTTTCAATAAATGGCGCAAGTTCTCTGCTTCCTCTGGACAAAATGCCTTCCAAATGGCTCATGGCAGGTTCATGCCAACGCATCATTAATGCCTTATGCTGTCTAAATTGATCTTTTATATAGAAAATTCTTTTTTGCATTTCCTCTTTTGAAATTTGGGCTTCCCATTGAAAAGGGGTATGGCTTTTTGGCACAAAGGGGGAAATGGCGGCTGTTACGTTTATTCTTGGTCCCTCAATATAACCTTTTTCATTTACTACGCGGCAACAATCCCTTACTTTTTTGCAAAGATTAACTATTTCGTCCAAATCTTCATAGGTTTCTGTGGGCAAACCAATCATAAAATATAGTTTTACCTGTTGCCAACCATAACCGACCAATTGTCTGACATGATGCAAAAGTGCTTCTTCGCTAATTCCTTTATTGATTACATCTCTAAGTCTTTGACTGCCTGCTTCGGGGGCAAGGGTTGCCCCTGTGCGTCTAATGCTTGACATGGCTTTCATAATATCACCATCCACAGAGCCTACCCTTAAAGACGGCAATGAAATGGACACTTGATCCTTGGCACATTTTTCTGCTGTCTTTAAAAATAGTGATTTTAATATGGAAAAATCACCGCAAGACAAAGATAAGAAAGAAATATCGTCAAAGCCTGTTTCTTTTAAACAATCATCTAAAATTCCTTGTAATTTTTCTTCATTTCTTTCCCTTGAGGGTCTTAATGTCATGCCTGCCTGACAAAAACGACAGCCCCTTGTGCAACCTCTGGCAATTTCAAGGGACAAACGATTGTGAACAGCTCCAAAAGGGACAACTTGTTTCACAGGATAATCAATTTGATCAAGGTTTGGCACAGCTTGCCGATAAACTTTTTGATAATCGGAAAATTTTGGTTTTAAAGTTTTATCTTCTTGTAATTCAAAAAAAGAGGGAACATAAATTCCGTCAATATGTCTGGCTTCTTCTAAAAATTTAGTTTTTGACCAATTATTTTGCCTTGCCACAATTAAAAGCTCAGCAAGTTCAACCATCATGGCTTCACCCTCGCCAAGTGCCATTAAATCCATGAATGGGGCAATGGGTTCAGAGCAAAGAGTACAGCCTCCACCTGCCATGATAATGGGATAGTCAAATAAATTGTCCCCTCTTTCATGTTGCCAAAGGGGAATTTTGGCCAAGTCAAGCATGTACAGAACATTGGTAAATGCCAGTTCTGTTGTAATGCTAAAGCCAAGAAAATGGGATTTTGCAAGATCTGTATCACTTTCAAGGCTTGCCAATGCAACATTATGTTCTTTTAAGATAGCGGCAGACTCCCTGCAAGGAGTAAAAACTCGCTCAGCATAGATATTTGGTAATTTATTATATAAATCATAAATGATTTTCTGCCCCAAATAGGACATGCCAACTTCATACATATCGGGAAAAGCCAAGATACAATGTAAATCAACCTTGTTGATGTCCTTTATGACAGAACCTTCTTCAATTCCCAAATAACGGCTGGGCTTTGGTAATAAAGCTAAAATTTCACGCATGAAAAAACCTTAAATTTTATTTATAAATTTTGTGAATGATTAAAACCTATACACTCTGTAAAAAAATCAAAATGTCAAATCGGTTACTCAATTTATAACATATTTTATTAATAAGCAAATGTGAATAATAGTTGATTTAAATTTTATTATTGTTTAATATAATTGACTTTTTAGATTAATTTAGTAAAATTTTATAAATTTTAAAATTATAAAAGGTAATTAAATGTATCATGTTGTTTTTTCAGGTGATGAAAATTATCTAAAATTTAGTGCTGTTTGCATCACCTCCATAATAAAAAATACTGACAAAAACATAGGTCAATATGAGGAAAATAGTTATGTTTTTCACATATTAACTGATGGAATTTCCAAAAATACCCAAGTAAAATTTGAAATACTGGAAAATGAACTCAATCAAATATATCCTTTAGAAATAAAAATACATTGTATGTCCGATGATATTTTTCAAGGGCAACCAAAATGGAGAGGGAATTATTTAACTTATTATCGAATTATGCTTGAAAAGTTTATCCCATCTGATGTGGACAAAGTTGTTTACCTTGATGGTGATACCTTGGTAAACTGTGATCTTAGGGAATTATTTTCTGTCGATTTAAATGATAAAAATTGTGCTGCTGTGACCAATAATATAAAAATGAATTACTCATTGGACAGCAGGTTGTCAAAACAAAAATATCAATTTAATCATTTTCATTTTTATTTTAATGCAGGGGTAATGCTTTTAAATTTAAAAAAATGGCGAAGCGAAAATTTTCAAGAAAAAACTTTAAAATTTTTAAGGGAATATATTACAAAGGCTCCGGATCAAGATGCTTTGAATGCTGTTTTTGAGGAAAATGTACAAAAGTTACCGTTTAAATGGAATATGATGCTATGTAAAAGAAGCGCATTGGAAGATTATGTTTTTTGTGATGAAAGTGAGAACCATAATATTTGTGTTACCAGGGCAGATTTTGAAGAAGCCATTACAAATCCAAAAATTATTCATTTTTCCCTAAAACCTTGGGAAAGTTCAGGTAATTTGATTACACCTTCATTTAAAATATTAAATTATCTTTATTTTGATTTATGGTGGGAAATGGCAGAGCAAGTACCTGCTTTTAAAGATGATTTATTGGATATAAAATCAAGTGAAAATTACTTGAAAAATATAGCCCATGAAAAAGCATTGATTGATGATTTTAATAAAAATAAGTTTTCGATAAAAAAAATATTTTATATTTTTAAAATTAAAAGTCGTCCTTTCTTTAAAAAACTTGAAGAACCCTTTAAGAAAATTCGCAATAAATTTCGAGCCAGAAAAATTAAAGGTTAAAATCATGAAAAAATATATTTTATCCTTGGATCAAGGCACAACATCATCAAGGGCAATTCTTTTTGACCATGATGGTAATGTGGTACAGATAAGCCAAAAGGAATTTAGGCAGATTTATCCAAAACCAAGCTGGGTGGAGCATAGCCCCAATGAAATTTTTGATTCACAACTCTATGTGGCAAATAAATGTTTAAAAATGGCCAATGTCAACATTGATGAAATTGCAGCCATAGGAATTACCAATCAAAGAGAAACAACAATTGTCTGGGATAAAGTCACAGGTATGCCCGTTTATAATGCCATTGTTTGGCAAGACAGAAGAGGGGCAAATTTGTGCGATAAATTACAAAAACAAGGCAAGGCCGAAATTATTAAGCAAAAAACAGGACTTGTGCTTGATGCTTATTTTTCAGGCACAAAAATTAACTGGATTTTAGAAAATGTTCCAAATGCCGGAGAAAGGGCAGAAAGGGGAGAACTTCTCTTTGGCACTGTCGACACTTGGTTGATTTGGAATTTCAGTAAAAAACGTAGCCATGTTACGGATCCGTCCAATGCAAGTCGCACCTTATTATATAATATTCATGATGGTGATTGGGATAATGAACTTTTGGAAATTTTTCAAATTCCTAAAATGATGTTGCCTGAAATTTACCCTTCTTCAAGTCTTATGGCTGAAGTTGATGCAGGGTTTTTTGGTAAGAAAATACCCATTGCCGGAGTGGCAGGGGATCAGCAAGCCGCAACTTTTGGAAATACTTGTCTGAAAAAGGGAATGGCAAAAAATACCTATGGAACAGGCTGTTTTTTGTTAATGAATACAGGTGGTCAGGCTTGTGAAAGTGAAAATAATTTGCTTACAACCATTGCTTGGAAAAATAAGCAAGGTTTAACTTATGCCTTGGAGGGCAGTGTTTTTGTGGGTGGCGCTGTTGTTCAATGGCTTAGGGACGGTTTGAATATTATTAATGATGCGGCTGATGTGGAAGGACTTGCTTCAACTGTTGATGATAATGGAGGACTTGTTTTTGTGCCGGCCTTTGTGGGGCTTGGTGCTCCCTATTGGGATCAGTATGCCAGAGGAACCATGCTCGGAATTACTCGAGGAACTGAAAAAGGACATATTGCCAGAGCAGCCCTTGAAGCTATTGCCATGCAAACACTTGATATAATTAATGCCATGCAAAAGGATGCCAAACTTGATATTACAACATTGAGGGTTGACGGCGGAGCCAGTTCAAACAATATGCTTATGCAATATCAGGCAGATTTGACAGGTCTTGTGGTGGAACGCCCCATTATTACCGAAACCACAGCCCTTGGTGCTGCCTATTTGGCAGGTCTGGCCGTAAATTTTTGGGGAAATGAAGAAGAATTGGAAGAAAAATGGCAACTTGACAGAAGATTTGAACCTTGCATGGAAAAGGATAAAAGAGATGAAATCCTCTATCATTGGCATAGGGCAATTGAAAGGGCAAGGGCTTGGGATATATAAAAAGAATTGATTTGTCAGTGCGTTAATAGAAATTTGTATAGTCATTAGTTGGGGGATAAAATGTATCATATTTTGTTGGCAGGTGATGAAAATTATTTAAAATTTTTAGCTGTTTGCATGTATAGTATAATTATTAATACTGATAAGACCAAAACAATTATGGATTTTAACGACTTTAATCAAGAAATTCATGGAAAGGGTTATATTCAAGCAAATGATGTTGTGTTTGGTGATAGGCATGAAGAAAAATATTATTTTCATGTATTGACAGATAAAATATCTGAGCATAACAGAGAAAAAGTAAAAAAAATGGAATTGGAATTAAATAAAATCTTTTCATGTGAGATTTTAATTCATGTTATATTACCTACAGAATTTATTGGGTTAAAAATGTGGAGGAATAGCTATATTCCCTATTATCGTTTACTTATTAATAGAATCTTGCCTAAGAATTTGCAAAAAGTTCTTTATCTGGATGGATCTGATACATTTATTAATGATGACATCAGAGAATTATTTGCCCTGGATTTAAAAGATTGTTTTAGTGCTGTTGTTCAAGATACAGGAGAAAGCCCTTTTGTAGGTGAGGCAGTAAAAAACAGTGAAGAAGAATTTAAAAACTTTTACTTTAATTCAGGGGTAATGTTAATTAATTTGTCTGAATGGCGAAACCATGATATAGAAGAAAAAAGTCTAAATTATATTAAAAGCAATGAGCTTTCTTTGCCGGATCAAGATACATTAAATTATTTATTTAATAAAAAAATTATTCTCTTACCATATACTTGGAATATGATGATAAATAAAGATAATCCTCCAAAAGATCCAATTCAGCATCCTAAGATTACACACTATGCCTTTAAACCTTGGAAAAGCTCGCCTCATAGGCCTTTTTGGGTTTCAAACCAAGGCGGTTATTATTATCCCATGATTGATGTATGGTGGGATATTGCAAGTAAAACTCCTGTATTTAATGAAGATATTAAAACCTATAGTCAAAGTAATTCTTATAAAAAAATACTTGCCAGACAAGCAAAGTTGGAAAGAATATTTAATAATGGGCCCTCCTTGGAATATGCTTTATATAAATTTAATAAGAAATTTTTACCATACTATAAAAAAGTCGAAAAATGTTTTAAATTTTTGAGAAAACAATTTCGAGATTATTTATTAAAGAAAACAATTAAAATTCAAAGTAAATAATTAAACTTGCAAAAGTTGAGTTTTTTTTATATTATACTATAAAATAATTGATATTATAAGGTATTATGAGTAAAACAAAACTAGAAAAATTTAAATTTAATCTTCAATTAAATTCCTTAAGAATTTTGGCTAAAATAATAAGTTTGCTTGGTCTTACATTATGTTCTTGGATTGCCTCAAAGCTGGGGATTTTGTATTGGTATTTACAAAAAAACAGACGTAATTTGGCCATTTCCAATGTTATGGACAGTCTTGAAGTTGATGAAGAACAAGCCAAAAAAATTGCTAAAGCCAGTTTTCAGGAAAATTTTCGATCATTTAGTGAAATTTTATTTACCCATAAATTTGACTCCAAAGATATTGTTTTTAAAAATAATGATAAAAGATTACATAATTTAAGTTCAGAAAATTGGAATACTTTAAAAACTGTTGAAAGACCTGTTGTGGGAGTTACTGCTCATTTTGGTGCATGGGAATTATTGTCTGCCATATTGGGAAAGACAAAAACTTTCGATGCCCCTCAATTGGTTGTTGTCAGACAATATCCCAATGCCGCCACCCATCAATTTATCACAGAAAGAAGAGAGGCGACAGGGGCAACTATGGTTGGGCATAGATTGGCTGCCCCCATTGTACTCAGAGCTTTTAAGAAAAATGGTCTTGTTGCATTCTTGGTTGACCACAATACTAAAAAATCAAGTGCTGTAAAAATACCTTTTTTTAATCAAGATGCCTATGTCAATATGGGGCCTGCTCTGCTTGCTGTCAGAGGAAAAGCTCTGGTGTTTCCAATTTTTTTAAATAGGCAAGAAAATCAATATCAATATTATGTTTATGACTTTCTTGATACAACCTTGCTGGAAGGTAGTATGGAAGAAAAGGTTTTGGCTGTTTGCAAATTTTATACAAAGGCCGTTGAAGATCATATTCGTTCTTATCCTGAACAATGGTTTTGGATGCATGATCGCTGGGGAAAGAAAAAAAAAGGCTAAAAAAATATGGCAAAAAAAATGAGAGCTGACCAACTGATTTTTGAACAAGGCTTGGCACAAAGCAGAGAACAGGCCAAACGTTTTATCATGGCAGGTCAAGTTCAAATTTTAAAAGGAAGCGGTGAAACAAAGGAACCTGTTTTAAAATCAGGGCATAATTATCCGCTTGATACTGAATTTATTATCATAGGGCAAGAACAATATGTCAGTCGCGGAGCCCATAAGCTTTTAACAGGAATTGAGCATTTTAATATTGATGTTAAAGGGCTGGTGGGTTTTGATGCGGGAGCTTCTACCGGAGGTTTTACAGATTGTTTGCTTCAACATGGGGCAGAAAAAGTTTATGCCGTTGATGTGGGGCATGCTCAAATTCATGAGAGACTAAGGCAAGATAGCAGGGTAATTAATATGGAAGGCATAAATTTGCGTTATGCAGATGAAAATTTATTGCCGGAACAGGTTGACATCATTGTTTCTGATGTTTCATTCATATCTTTAACTTTAATTATTCCTCCTTGTTTAAAATCATTAAAAATAGGTGGAATTTTAATGGCTTTGATTAAACCTCAGTTTGAGCTTGGAGTTCATCAAACCGAAAAAGGGGTGGTGCGTGATGAAAAATTACAAGAAGAAGCTGTGCAAAAAGTATTAACATTTTGTGAAACATTAAATCTTGATTGTCTTGGTTATATTCCTGCTAAAATAAAAGGGCCAAAAGGAAATCAAGAATATGTTGCTTGCTGGCGTAAGTTAGGAAATTAAATGAAGAAAATAGAAAATTTTACCCCAAAAAAAATTTTGGTTTTACAGCAAAGACAATTGGGTGATGTTGTGGTTGCAACACCTGTGTTTTCTGTTTTAAAAAAAGCATTTCCCAATGCATATCTAGCTCTTTTTACAGAAGAAAAGTGTTATCCTTTGGTTCAAAATGATCCAAATATTGACGGTTTTCATATCATACGAAAAAAAGGTTTTTTTGAAGCTTTAAAACTTTATTGGAATATATTTAGAGGACGCTATGATTTGGTTGTCTCAATGCAACAGTTGGGACGATGTCAGTTGGCAACCTTATTTTCTATGGCTAAAGTTCGTTTATCTTTTTACCCAAGACATAAGTATCGAGAATTTATATTTAATATATGGGTGAATGAGAATGAGTTGAATGGCTATGTGGCTGATAATCGTCAGCATATTTTAACTCCTTTGGGTATTGAACCAAGCTTTGAAAAAACGGAACTTTATATAACTAAAGAAGAAAAAGAAGAAGGAAGAGAATTTTTAAATACACTTGGAATTTTACCCCATCATAAATTTATAACCCTAGACGCAACACATAAACATGAAAGAAACCGATGGAGACATTACAAAGAGCTTGTCGAACTTATTCTAACTGATTATCCTGATTATTTTATTTTTTTATTTAGAGCGCCCGGCGAGGAAGAGCAATTACAAGATATTTTAAATATTAATTCTCATAAAATTATTATGCCTAAGGTTGCACCAAGTATAAGATTATCCCTTGCTTGTTTGTCTTATGCCTCCTTTCATATTGGAAATACTTCGGCTCCTGCCCACATGGCAACAGCCTTAAATATTCCGGTTTTGGTAGTTCTTGCCAGAACTCAAGAACAATGGCATTGTCAGCCTAAATGGCAATATCAAGGCAGAGCAAGACAGCTTGAAGTTCGTCCTAAGGAAGACGCTTATGCTAACTATTTAAAAGAACTTGAAATTTTAAATAAAACTGAGAATTGCCGGATATTACCGGATTTACATGCTCCACTAAATGTTATAAAAGCCTCAGAGGTAATTAAAGTTTTTGATGAATTGGTTAGACAACCTTTTTATTAATAGCATTATAAAAGCACTAATTAAATCAATACTTCCATAAATTCCATAACGTCACGTTAATCTAATTTGCAAACCCCAAAATTTGTGTTATTTCAAAATATTAAACATTTATATTTTGAAATTGTTACATTGATATAAGGCATTAATTTATTATATTAGACCGGTGAAAACAATGATAGTGAGTATACTTTTTAATACTATAAGTATAATATGTTGTCTTAGTATGATAATAAAAATCAACCTACAGCACAAATTAAGTTGACATGATTTTAAATATTTTCTTATTTTTTTAATTTGTAAATTTTTAACTTATTTGTTAGTTTTAGAAAAACTTTAGAACAAACATTTTTAAGGAGAAAAAATGAAGGTCCTATATAGCTCAGTATTTTTGTTAAGTTTTATATTTTTTTCAATAAATATTGCAGGTGCAGCACCAAGAGCCGGTATTGTTGCCAGTGTAAACGGCGAAATGATTTCCAGTTTGGAGCTTGAAAAAGCCATTGATGGTGTATTGTCTGCTCAAAATATTCCGAAATCTTCCAAGCTTTACAAAGAATTGGCCGATGAGGCCAGACCAAAGTTATTACAATCACTCATTGATGAAAAATTATTATTGTTTGAAGCACAAAAACAATCCATCACAGCAAGTGCCGAGGAAGTGAAAGAAGAAATTGCCATAAATATAAAGCGAACAGGTCTTTCTGAAGCAAATTTTTACAAGGAACTTGATAAAATTGGTCTTAATAAAAGAGATTATGAAGAAAAAATTAAAAGTAATATCATAACTCAAAAATTCATCGGACGTAATTTCTTACGCAAAATAAGTGTTTCTGAAGATGAAATCATGCACTATTATCAGACCAAATGGTCAAATATTGGCAATAAGACAAAGGTGGAAGTGGCTATTATAATGTATCCTTCCACAAAGGTTGCTTTAAAGCATGGTGAAAGTTTAATAAAAAATCCGGGTAATTTCAATAAAATTGTTAAATCGACTTCTGTTGGCTCAAGGAGTGACGGAGGAAGTCTTGGCTATATGTCCATTGCTGACCTAGCCCCTCCCATTCAGTTTCAAGTAAAGAAAATGCGTGTGGGAGAAGTTTCTGCAATTTTTTCGCTTGGTAATACCGAAGCCCAAATTAAACTATTAAAATCATCAGAAAAAGAACCAAGTGCCTCTGATGTAATTGCCGAAAATGTAAGAAATCAAATCGAAAGCCGATTAAGACAAGAAAAGGTTGCCGACAAGGTTGATGAATATATTCAACAAATTAAATCCAAAGCCATAATTTCTATAAAATAAAATTTTATAGTTTGAATACTAATTTATTTCTGTTTTGATTTGAGGAAGTACCGATGAAGTCGATGCTTGCGAAAAAATAAAACTTAACTTTAAGCTAAACAATATACTTCATAAATAAAAATAATTAATATTTATATAATTTAGCTTGTTATAAATATTTTATTTATTGAATATGTATGAAGACATGTTTGGCATTTTAAATACTACATTTATAACCAATGAGCCCTCCCTATAGGATAATATATGCATTTTCATGAACTTGGAGCTTTGTTAAAAGCAAGACGCGAAGAACTTGGGATTTCACGTGAAGAAATATCTCAAAAAATAAAAATTCCTGTCCGCAGTGTAATTGCCATTGAAAATGGTATCAAAGAAGATTTACCGCATGAAATCTATATCAGAACCTTTATTAAAGGTTATGCAAACTGTGTGGAATATACAGAAGAAGAAATAAATAGTCAGTTTATAAAGATTGATGATTTTAATGAAAATTCAGTTTCAAAAACAAAAACTGCTTACTTGTCTGCGGATAAAACTGAAAGAAAAACATTAAAAAGTTTTAAAATTTTGATTATTTTTATTCTTTTAGCTGTGCTTGGAATTGGAACTTATTGGTTTTTTTACAAAAAAGACTATTTTGATATGGTTTATAATTCCATTACTTCAGTTTTTGATTTTTCAGATGAAGAAGATGACCAAAATCAGGATTTGCCCAATGATCTTGAAATAAATGAAAATAATGAAGTAAATACCAGTTCGGATGCAAGTGATCAAATTGAAAATAATACCGATGAATTTGTATTACAAAATTCTGATATTGCAATGCAAAATTCAAGTAATTTAAGTCAAGACGGTAATGTTTTACAAGAAGGTTCGGCGGCCGGAGATCAGCTTGAAAATAGTGAAAATGCAGACTCAGAAGACAAAAATTTGGAATCCGCTGATGATAGTGTTCAAGATGCAAATAAAGTAGAAAGTTCTGAAACCATTGCCATGTCTCAAGAATCAGAAACTGTTGAAAACGAAACAGAAAATAAAGATCTTATAAGTGTCGAAGCTCTATTGAAAAATGATCCTAAAGCCAAGCGAATTAATTGGGATATTCTTGAAACTCCAAAAGCAGGTGAACAGCAAGCTGTTATGCATGTGACAGGTGACTGTTGGATGAGCGTAAATGTTGATGGGAAATCAAGTTATTTTACCCTGAAAAAAAATAATCAAAGGGAATTTTTATTTAAAAGAAATATTGTTTTTCAGCTTGGAAATGCCGGTGTCGTAACATTATATCATAATCGAAAATTGGTTAATATTGGTGATTCAAGTGAGCTGAGAACTGTAGAGTTAGGTAAAAAGTAATTTTTTGAAACCTCCGCACAAAAATTCATCTAAAATAAAAAAGTCATTCTAAATACGGATTTTTATTTAAAAATTAATAATTGTACAGAGGTCTCTTTTTAGATTTTGTATAATTTGAGGGAAAAAATGGAAAATTTTAGGGGAAGACGTCTTCGCTCAAGTGAAGTTATACGTTCAATGGTCAGAGAAAATCATATACAAGCTTCTGATTTAATAATGCCTTATTTTGTGGTTGAAACATCTGATTTAAATTTTAAAAGTCCAATTTCTTCCATGCCCGGTCAATACCAACTTGGTTTAAACGAACTTGTTGTTTCAGTTCGCGAAGCCTATAAAAATGGATTGAAAGCTGTACTTCTTTTTGGGATTCCGCAGGAAAAAGATCCCGTTGGTTCAGAGGCTTATAATGATAATGGTATTGTTCAAGAAGCTGTGAGATTGCTTAAAAAACATTTTCATGATTTAATTGTTATTACAGATGTCTGCCTTTGCGAATTCACTTCCCATGGGCATTGCGGTTTATTATCTGAGCATGACAATAAGGGCTTGGTTCTAAATGATCAAACCCTTGAGCTTTTGGCAAAAACTGCTCTTTCCCATGCCAAGGCAGGGGCTGATATTGTGGCACCCTCTGACATGATGGATAAAAGAGTTGCCGCCATCAGAAAATGTCTTGATAGTGAAGGCTTTACAAATATACCCATTATGTCATATGCGGTTAAATATGCTTCGGCTTTTTATGGACCTTTTAGGGAAGCCGCCGAATCAGCACCCCAATTTGGTGACAGAAAAACCTATCAAATGGATTTTGCCAATTCTCAAGAAGCCCTTAGGGAATTTAGAGCAGATGTGGAAGAAGGCGCCGATTTATTTATTATAAAACCGGCAGGTGCCTATCAAGACATCATAAGATTAATGGCAGATAATTTTGATTATCCCTTGGTTGCCTATCAAGTAAGTGGTGAATATTCAATGATTAAAGCAGCAGCAATGCAAGGATGGATCAATGAAGATGCAATCATTCTTGAAACATTAATTGGTATGAAAAGGGCAGGGGCAAAAATGATAATTTCATATTTTACTGCCGACTTATTGGAACGGGGTATTGTAAAATAAATATATAACCATGTATTTGGGATTGAGGCAGATGATTCCGAATTGAGGGTAAAATTTTTTTGAACTGATCCACGACGCTTAGTTTCACTTTGTTCGGTATAAGCCGGGGCGAGTTTTTCCCCCTCAAATCTGAGTAATAGCTCCCCCTTTCCTTAAAAAACATTTTATTAAAAAATAATATAACTATTTTGATTTATTAATTTTTTATTTAATATCTAAAATCAAAAATTATGCCATAATAATAGTTTTTGAAAATCGAAGTGGCGTAGATATATATCAATTGTTTTTTACATTTTTCACGACTAACCGGAATGAGCATAAAACTTGCTTTTTCCGGTTATATTTTAAAATTAAGGATAAAAAATGCATCCAAAAAATATTAATCCAAATAGCTCAAGATTTTTAGCTGATGGCAGCCCTAAGTGTAGGCTTGTTGCATGGGAAGTGACTCGTTCCTGTAATTTAGCCTGTAAACATTGTAGGGCAGAAGCTCACCCAGAACCCTATGAGGGTGAACTTACAACCGAAGAAGCTAAGGCATTAATTGATACATTTCCACAAGTCGGAGATCCGATAATTATTTTTACAGGCGGAGATCCCATGATGCGTCCAGATGTCTATGAACTTGCAGACTATGCAAGATCATTGGGTTTACGCTGTGTTATGTCTCCAAATGGTACTTTGATTGATAAGGAATCTGCTTTAAAAATAAAGGATGCAGGCTTTGGAAGATGTTCCATATCTATTGATGGTGCCGATGCCAAAAGTCATGACAATTTCCGCAATGTTCCCGGTGCTTTTGATGCTTCCATGCGAGGAATAGAGTTTTTAAAAGAAGTGGGAGTTGAGTTCCAAATTAATACAACAGTTACAAAATCAAATTTAAATAGTTTTAAACAAATTTTTGAACTTTGTGAAGAAATAGGAGCTGTTGCATGGCATATTTTTTTACTTGTGCCAACCGGAAGGGGGGCAGAAATTATGGAAGAAGTAATTACTGCCGAAGAATATGAAGAAGTTTTGCATTGGTTTTACGATTTTAGAAAAACAACTTCCATGCATTTAAAAGCAACCTGTGCGCCTCATTATTATAGAATCATGCGTCAAAGGGCTAAGGAAGAAGATATTTCGGTTACAATGGAAAATTTTGGAATGGATGCCATGACCAGAGGCTGTCTTGGTGGAACAGGTTTTTGCTTCATTAGTCACACAGGGCAAGTTCAGCCTTGTGGATATCTTGAACTTGATTGCGGTAATATTAAAAATACTCCATTTCCTGAAATTTGGAAATCGACACCATGGTTTTTAAAATTCAGAAATCAAGATGATTATGAAGGAAAATGTAAAATTTGTGAGTATCACAAAGTTTGCGGTGGCTGTCGTGCCAGAGCCCATGCCATGGAAAATAATCCCATGGGCAAAGAACCCCTTTGTACCTATCAGCCAAAAAAAGTTAAATTTATATAGTGCTGAGCTGAAACAATTGTTACGTTATTCCAATTTGGGGGCTTTGCCCCCAAACCCCCAGCAAAGGGAGTGACTC
>CAYJGE010000057.1:0-17293 GCA_964369835.1 uncultured Mailhella sp. | reverse complement strand
CGTTGAAATGTAAGGAGGGCGGACGCTAGTCAACGACCTTTCACGCCGTCAACAGGGGTTCAAATCCCCTTGGGGACGCCAAATATTTCAGTAGGTTACTTGGTTGACTGTATATGAAATTGTTTGGCTACAATTTCTGTTACAAGTAAAGTGACATTTTGGTTGTCAATTACAGTTACATTTAGCTTATTATTTTATCCCTCAAAACTAGACCTTTTGAGGGATATTTTTTTTTAAGTTTTTACGTAACTTTGCCTTAATTAAAGTTCAAAATCATTCTGCCAAAATGGCTTTATTTTGAGTTTATTTTCCAATCAAGAATAAGACTCTTGTATGGCATTCGTTTGTAATAAATTTCCTGCGATTTGTCCTATTCCATTTTTTCCTAATGCTGTCAGTATTTCATTTTGATTTGAATATAGCCCTGCACTTTTGATATAAATATCAGTAGTCGTTGCTCGATAGTGTCCCATCAAGTTTTGAGCGGCATTCAAACCAAATTCAGCAAAGGTGATTGCGGCACTTTTATGCCTTATGGCATGGAAACCAAACTCCTTAACACCTGCTTTTTCACATAAATTTCTCATGAAATTCATACGTTGCGTAAAGGGCTTGCCCATACTGCTGTCACAATGGGTTTGCATAAAAACATTATCAACTTGGCAAGGACGATTTTCCTCCCACCACTTCAAAGCCTTTACAAGTTCAGGGTGCATTTGAAGCCAACGCACTCTGCCCTGCCCATTTCCTGCTTTGTTATCAGATAGGCGGATTTTTTCTTCTACAAGGTTGACATCTTGCCATCGTAATTTAAATACTTCTCCTCGTCTTGCTCCAGTAAAATAGAGCGTAAGAAGTAATATTAAATCTTGACCTGTGGCTTGCTGTAAAACTTTGATAATGTCCTCTTCCGGTGGCACATACCTATCTTGCTTTTGCGTGACAAAGTTTTTAACTTTACTGAAAGGCGATATTCCTTGAATAAAACCATCAATAAAATCAGTAGCCCATGTCCAAGCAGCTAAAAGGTTCTTACGATATTTATTAGCGACATTTCCGCCACGTTCATCTTTTATTTCTGATAAAAACTCATATGCAATTGCAGGTGTTATTAAGTCCAATGACTTTATATCTTCTTTTTCACAATAAGAATAAAAGTTTTTCATTACCGCTTGTTTTTCGGTAAGAGTTTTTGGACTCATGGTTCGCTTTACATGATCTAAATACTTTTTTCCCCATTTAAAAAGTTTTTCTAATTTTAATGGTGAATTTTTTTGTAAATGTACATTATTTCGTAAAACAAAATTGTCTTGTTCTTGAGTAGAAAATTTTTCTTTTAAATGAATTTCATCTTTTGGAATAGCAAAATTTTCAACTTTTGGAGCAATGTTTTCTGCACCTACCTTAAATCTTCTGCGAATACGGTTTGGGTTTATTTCAGAAATATCTGTTTGAACGTTTTTAATACTATTTAAATCTTGAGCTTCTTCCTGTTGTTCAATAACAGATTCTTGAATTTCAATGTTTTGAAAGAAAGTTTCTTTTTCCTTACTATCGTTATTCATCAAATCTTCATGTTTAATAGGAATGTCTAAAGATTTTTCTTCCTCAATCAATGTCTTTTGCGTGATATGATTTTCTTCATGATAAGCTTTTAGAACAAGGTTTTCTTGTTCACCTTGAAAGGCAACAAATTCAAGTTTATTTTGCTCACTCTCATAAGATTGTATAGCAACAGACTTTTGTTCGTCCTCCCAAGTTTTAGCTAAACGCCAAGCTTGTCCATACTTTTTCCCGGCAGGAAAAATTTTGCACGCAATTTGTTTTCCATGAACAACTACTCGAGCCATCCACTTATTGCCATTATCTTTTCGTATAGTTGGCATAATAACTCCGTTATGATAGCAACAAGCTACCAACTGCGGTGTATATCTGCTTCTCAATGAAGAAATTTTACACCTTTATAATAAAATGAGCAAGCTCATTTAATTTGATTTTTATTATAATACATTAATATTAATTCTGATATATTTGAACATTTGTTCATTTCTAACATAACTTCCCTATGATCTTTTACTGTACTTTCCACAATTCCAATTTGTTCCGCAATTTCTTTGGAAGTAAAGCCTTGAATGATTAGTAAAAATATTTGTTTTCCGCGTTTTGTAAGTTTTATATGTTTTAATGACTTTCTGTCATTATCACATAATTTACATATCATTTCAGGTGTATTGCCTACGCCAAGGGCTTTTCGAATATTTGCTAAATGTTTTTTTAATGTTTTTTCTTTGATGTGACATAATTCTGTTACTTCTTTTAGGTGACCTTCCATAACAAGCATTGCAATTTTTAATTGTCTCTTAGTCAATTTTTCCATAAAATTTCCTTTATTAAGTATTTAAAACAAATTTTAAAAAGTTGTTTACTTATACTTATCAAAGAAATTTTATGCTGAGTACTACTCTAAAGTCTCCTTTTTGAGGTTTTTTTCAAAAAATTTTGCAAATATTTATTAAAATTTATAAAATTTTTTGAAATTATTTAAAATATAACTATTTGTATAAAATTTAAACATAAAAAAATGTAAAACTATAATAAATACAAAAAAATATAATTTAAAAATAATTTTAAAAATATTTTCTAAAAACTTATTTGAATACATTTAGCAGAAAAAATTATTATTGTGTACTGGTCGAAAGTCTCCTTTTTGTACTTTTTTTCAAAAAATTTTATATTTTTTATAAAAATATCTATAATAATTATATTTTATTAAATTTTAAAATAATTAGATTTAATAAATTTTCATTCCGCTGCAAATAATTGCTGACTAATTATCATTTCAATAAAAAAGTGTTTTTTGAACTTGTGAGCAATGTTTCCTTAAAACACTTTCTAAAAGATACATAAATACATATAACAAGAAAAATTTATATTGTGTACTGGTCGAAAGTCTCCTTTTTAAAAGTTTTTTCAAAAAAAACTTAAAATATTTATCAGAAATATGAAATTTCTATAATAATAAACGATAGTTATTCATATTTATTTAAAATATTATTTTTTTAAATAAATTTTTAATAAAATTTAGTAAAACATAGCCAAAAATATAAATTTTATGTGAAACTTTGATATGTTATATAAATTTAAAAAATTTAACAAAAATATTAGTTCTGCTCAGTTTATAAAAAAATTGCTAAAAGCATTAAAAATTTTCGATGTTCTAATTTTTGCAAACTGTTTTGGTACAAATATAAAAATATAATAATATAAATAGATTAGAGTAAGATTTAATTAAGTATAGTTATAAAAATCGGTCTAAAGTCTACTCTTTTGCAATTTATTTGAAAATAATTGAATATAAATGAAAGTTATTTAAAATATTTTTAAAACATTTTAAAAAACATTTTTTCAAATAAAAACTAAACTAAATTCAGTGAAACTCAGTGAAACTTTATAAATAAATTTAATTTATTGAAGAAAAAGAAAACATTTTAAAAATCATTAAAAAATCAAGTTCAGCTGAATTTGTAAAGAAAATTTTAGGAAAAACGAAAGGCAGGACAGATAAAGTACAGGTACAAAAAACCTGACTTTATATCCTGCTCCCTCTACCGATTGTTAGGGGGAGTTTGCCTTATTCGCTAAAGCTCAACGGTAGGGAAATAATGCAAAAAGAGAAAAGAAAACGCAAAAATATGATGTGTGTTTATGTTACTGATGAAGAATATCAAGAAATTATTAATTCAAGCGAACAAGCAGGGCTTTCCGTTTCTACTTTTGCTCGTAATGTTTGCCTTGGCTATAAAGTTGGAAGCAAGGCTGATATTCTTGCCAGAAAAGAACTTAGAGAAGTAAATGCAGACTTGGGACGACTTGGAGGTCTTTTAAAACTTGCCATTACAGAAGAAAATAGACCAAGAATAAATTTTTTACTCAATGATATTAGTAAGATAAAAAATTTACTTAAAGTTAAAATTGAGAGAATATGATAAGTAAAAAAGTAAATTGTAAGCCAGAAAATGACAATTATAAAAGGTTAGCAAGATACATTGCAGACGCAAATCACGGCAATGAAAAATGTTTGTTGACTTGGTGCGTAAATTGTGATGGAAGTGACAATGATTATAACTTGGCAATTAAGGAAGTGGAAGATATTCAAGCTTTAAACTATCGAACTGAAAAAGAAATGACATATCATTTACTTATCAGTTTTAGAATTGAGGACGAAGAAAAGTTAACTCAGGAAGATTTTAAAGATATAGAAGAAGATTTCGCCAAAACCTTGGGATTTCAAGAGCATCAAAGACATTGTGGAGTTCACATTAATACTGATAATTTGCATATTCACATAGCTTACAATATGATACACCCAAAAAAACTTACAAGGCACGAACCCTTTGGAGATTATTACAAGCGTGATAAGCTCTGTCGTGAACTTGAGAAAAAATATAATCTTTCGATAGACAATGGACTTGATAATTCAGGAACTACCCTAAAATTGTCTGCCCAATCAGCCACCAAGGAAAGTTTAAGCGGTGAAGAAAGTTTTGAGCGATATTTAATGGATAGGCATGACAAGCTAATGGAATTGATTGATAAAAGCAAAGCATGGGAAGATGTCCATCACGCTTTTGCCCTATACGGACTTGAAATAAAACAAAGGGCAAATGGTTTGGCAATCAAGAACCATAAGGGTAAACAGAGCATTAAAGCCAGTGCTTTTGATAGAGAAATTTCCTATAAAAACATGGTAGAGAGTCTTGGAGCATATACTTCAATCAAAGGCAACTATAGAGCAAAAGATTGGTATAAGAAAAAACCTTTACAAACTGATTTTTCAAGCGAACTTTGGAAAGAATTTGTCAAAGAAAGCAGAATGATAGAAATTGAAGCCATAAAGGAAAAATGGCATAGGGAAAAAGTCAGAATTACAGGACTTGTAGTCAGCCGTAAGAATAGGTTTGATTTGCTAAAAAGAGCAAGGCTAAGAGAAAGCATGGAAATCAATCAATTTAGGCAAAATTTATCATTAAGTCATCAAAACTGGCTAGAGTTTTTACAAAATAAAGCCAAAAATGGAAATGAAGAAGCTTTGGAAATTTTAAGAAAAAATTCAAAAGAAAATAATTTGGAAAATAATACTGAAAATAACCCAAATGATAAAAGTATTAACTCCCCTACAATTCAAATTCGTGTTAACGAAAAGCACCTAAAATCATTACAACAAAGTCAAGAACAATACTTGGTAAAAGAACAAATTTATAGTTTAGATATAAATTCCAAAACAAAAAAAACATTAATTGCTGTTGCAAATATGCAAAAAATTACAGATGAAAAATTCACCTATAAAATCAGCCGTAAAGGAGCAATTATCTTTATGTTTGAAAATGGAGCAAAAATAATAGATGAGGGCAAAACTATTCATCATAATAATAAATCTGTTGAAATAGCAAAATCTTACAAGGAACTAAAATTCCATAATAAAGTCAATGCACAACACATAACCAATGAGAAACCCACATTATCACGCTAATATCAACTCTACCCTGTCCTTAACTTCGCTTCGCGATTTCGCCTGTACATTTTTCATCGATTTTACTTTGTAAAATCCATAAAAAAAGCAGGCGACAATAATTTAAAAGGCAGTAAATCTATATTTGCAATCTATTAAAAGATTTGCTATATTTTTGTTGATACTCTTTTTAATGGGGTAATTTTATGCAAACAGACAAAACCGTTGCATTTAGTGGTTATAGGCCATCAAAGCTACCCGGTATGGGTGATGCTAATTCAGAGTCCATAAAAATATTAAAACAAGATTTATTTCAAGCAGTAAGTCAAGCCATAGAGTATGGTTATGACACTTTTCTTGTGGGTATGGCTGAAGGTTTTGACACTTTTGCCGGCGAAACTATCCTTGAACTAAAGAAGATTAATTCTCATATAAAACTATTTTGTATTTTGCCATTTGATAAAGAAAACACTTCTTATTCAAGCAGTAATCCAATTGCCAAAAACGCTGATGAAGTGATAATTTTGTCTGAAAAATATACTCGAGGGGCTTATTATGTTCGCAATGAATATCTTGTGAATAACTCATCTTTATTGATTTGCTATTATGATGGGTGTTATGGCGGAACTGAATATACTGTGAGCTATGCTCAAAAGCAAGGCAAGAAAATTGTAAATTTAGCCCCAAAGGACATGGAAATTGTAAAAACTTTTGATAATATTACAAATACCATAAGGGAAGATCTTGAACGAACCATGCAAAAAGGCAGTTCTGTGGCTATGGCAACTTCTTGTTTTTCTATTTATGCCTATGAAAGTTTAAAACGTCGTCTTAAAAATTTAAAAAAATTACAATTTATCTTTACTTCTCCAACTTTTACCCAAGAAAAAATCTCCAAGGAAATTCGAGAATTTTATATTCCAAGGCTGAGCCGTGAGCATTCATTATATGGAACAGAATTTGAGGTAAAATTACGCAATGAACTAAACCAAAAAGCCATAGCTAAGGAATGTGCAGATTGGATAAACAAAAAAGTTACATTTAAATCAAATATAACCAATCAACAAATGCAGGGTTTTTTAAATGTAGTTAGCGATGAAAAATCCTACACATATTCCCCTTTAAATGGTTTTACAACAGCAGATTTAGGGACTGAGCACGGCAATAATGCTTATAATTTTATCAATCGTCTTGCCTCGCCCACCAATCAAGCCTTTACTCAGCTTTTTGATAATTTATGGAATGATAAAGAAAAATTTCAAGATGTAACAGAAGAAGTCATCGAAAGTATTACAGCCGTTTATAAGGAAAATTCTCCTGAATATATTTATAATCTTGCTCTTTATCATATTTTTAATGAATTTTTAGAAGATATTTCAGAAGATGTTTTGCCTAATGAAGCACTCGGTTTTAAAAATAGCCTTATTTGGAGTAAATTGTATAATTTTCAACGTGATGCCGCTCTTGCCATCATCACAAAACTTGAAAAATATAACGGCTGTATTTTGGCTGATAGCGTTGGACTTGGTAAAACATTTACCGCCTTATCAATTATCAAATATTATGAAAGTCGTAATAAGGACGTGTTAGTCCTCTGCCCGAAAAAACTCGCTGACAACTGGAATACGTACAAAGGGAATTATGTCAATAATCCGCTCTATAAAGACAGATTCGCTTATACTGTTCTTTACCATACGGATTTAGGACGTGAAAGAGGAATATCAAACGGTGTTGACTTGTCAAAATTGAATTGGGCAAATTTTGGGCTTGTCGTCATAGATGAAAGTCATAATTTTCGCAATGGAGGCAATCCCATAAGTAACGATAATGGCGATGATAGCGACAAAGAAAACCGCTATTTAAGACTATTGAATCATGTTATCAAAAAAGGTATACAAACAAAAGTATTAATGCTTTCTGCAACGCCTGTAAACAACAGATTTAATGACTTGAAAAATCAACTTGCCCTTTCTTATGAAGGTGAAGCACAAAATTTAGATGAAAAACTCAACACAAGCCGTTCTATTAACGATATTTTTAGAAATGCCCAAAAAGCGTTTAATAATTGGGGATTGTTAAAAGCCGAACAGAGAACAACTGACCGTCTGCAAAAAATGCTTGATTTTGATTTCTTTGAAGTGCTTGACAGTGTGACTATCGCTCGTTCAAGAAAGCAAATAGAGAAATATTATGACATGAAAGACATAGGCACTTTCCCTAAAAGAAATAAGCCTATTTCCAAACATACGGCTTTGACCAGCTTAGAAAATGCGATTACCTATAATCAAATTTTTGAAAACCTTATGCAATTAAATCTTTCTGTCTATACACCTACATACTATATACACGAGAGCAAAAAAGACAAATATGTGGACATGTTATCTGAGGATATCCGCTTCACTCAAGGGCGTGAACAAGGTATAAAAAAGCTTACAGCTATTAACCTTATGAAGCGTATAGAAAGCTCTGTGTATTCTTTTAATCTGACACTTGGGCGTATTAAAAAGTTAATGAACGATATAATTGATACTATAAATATATTTGAACAAAATGGCAAAACAAAACCTGTGAGTTTAACAGATATAAGCTTCGTAAACCTTGATGATTACGACTATGACGACCAAAATACAGACGTTTTTACAGTAGGCAGGAATATAAAAATCGCCCTTGAAGATATGGATAGCACTTCTTGGAAAAGAGATTTGGAAAAAGACGTTGCCGTCCTTAGTACACTTATTGAAGCGATGGCACACATAACTCCTGAAAATGACAGCAAGTTACAAGAATTACTTTCCCTTATCCAACATAAAATCGAAAATCCCATCAATAGAGACAACAAGAAAATCATTGTTTTTACTGCTTTTATTGACACTGCGGAATATTTGTATAAGAACCTTAGTGACAGTATCAAGAAAAAATACGAACTAAACACTGCTATGGTGACAGGCAGTACAGACGGCAAATGCACCATACCAAAATTCAAAGCTAATTTAAACGAACTATTAACGTGCTTTTCTCCTCTTTCAAAAGATAAAGCACTACTTATGCCGAATAATCCGCATGAAATCGACATTCTTATAGCCACTGATTGTATTTCAGAAGGGCAGAATTTACAAGACTGCGATTATCTTATCAACTATGATATACATTGGAATCCTGTGCGTATTATTCAACGATTCGGACGTGTTGACCGCATAGGTAGTCAAAATGAATGTATTCAGCTTGTAAATTTCTGGCCCGACGTAAGTCTTGACGAATATATCAATTTAAAATCTCGTGTTGAAACAAAGATGAAAATTGTGGATATGACTGCAACAGGAGATGAAAATATCATCAGTCCCGATGAAGCGACTGCCCTTGAATATAGAAAAAAACAACTTGAAAAATTACAAGAGGAAATTGTCGATTTAGAAGATATATCAGGCGGAATTTCCATAATGGACTTAGGTCTAAACGAATTTAGGCTTGATTTACTTGAATATATCAAGAAAAATTCTGAGCTTGAGAAAAGCCCGAAAGGGCTTCATGCTATTGTAGCTCAAGATGATACAAAAGGTGGTGTGATTTTTCTTCTGAAAAATATCAATCAAGAGATAAATATCCAAAACAGGAATCGTTTACACCCTTTCTATATGGTGTATATCTCGCATAATAATGACATATTGTGCGATTATCTTTCGCCAAAAGAGATGTTTAATATTATGAGGAGTCTTTGTAAAGGTAAAGAACACGCTGAAAAAGAACTGTGCAAGGATTTTAACATTAAAACCAACGACGGCAAAGATATGTCGGAGATTTCACGATTACTTAACAGTGCTATTTCATCTATTGTTGCATTGGAAGAAGAAAATGATGAATTGGATTTTCTTAGCGGTGGCAGAGTAAGTTTACTGTCGCCTAAAATCAAAGGTATTGACGATTTTGAACTTATTTGCTTTTTGGTTGTACAATAGAGGGGAGAACAACATGCTTGGATTACCTAAAAATACAGAACTGAAAAGACCATTATCCAAAAGTAGCATTTATAAAAAATTTGGATTAAATACAAATGCACGAGATACATTTGATGCTGACATCAGCAAAATTCATATTGTCAACGAACTGTCGCCACAAACAATAAATATTGCTAAAGGCAAAAATATCGACTGTTTTTATGTCATGCTTGTTACGCTGAAACATAAAGAATTTAGCGAGAAAAATATTGCTCTCATATCAAAGCTGATTGACCAAAACATGCTGTTTATTTTGGAATATGAACAAAAAGCAAAACTTGCTGTCTATCATGGTAAACTACATCAAACAGAGTGGCAGAAAACAGAAAATTTAACCATCGAATTCAAAGGGCTTGATTTTGACAGCGTTTGGCAAAATATTATCCTTACTATTGGCGACATAGAGCTTGAAAACGACAACTCTTTAGATAAGCAGATACACATTGACAATCAAAGAAAATCAGTCCAAAATAAGATTGAAACATTGGAAAGAAAGGCAAAAGCAGAAAATCAGCCCAAAAGGAAGTTTGAACTTTTGCAGGAGATAAAGAAATTGAGAATGACCGTGAAATAAATAAGGAATTAACTACCATGCCAAAACTAAAAATGCACACACAAGATAATGTTACAAGCAATATAGATAAAATTTCTTTGCTTTTTCCTCATTGCATTACTGAACACAAAAATTCCAAGGGCGAACTCGAGAAAGTCATTGATTTTGATATGCTCAAACAAGAACTTTCTGCTGAACTTGTCGAGGGTCCCAATACTGGAGAGGGCGAGCGTTATCAATTCACATGGCCCGACAAGAAACAGTCAGTTCTGCAAGCGAATTTACCGATTAATAAAACTTTGCGCCCATGTCGTGAAGAAAGCGTTAATTTTGACAGCACCGAAAATCTCTATATTGAGGGAGATAATCTTGAAGTTTTAAAGATTTTGCAAGAAACGTATTTAGGCAAGGTGAAGATGATATATATTGACCCTCCTTATAATACGGGCAAGGATTTTGTCTATAGTGATAACTTCACCGCAGATAAGGACGAATATTTAGAAGATAGCGGACAATTTGACGACGAGGGCAACCGCCTTTTTCAAAATACCGAATCTAACGGGCGTTTTCATACCGATTGGCTCAATATGATGTATCCACGCTTAAAAATTGCACGGAATTTACTTAGCGATGACGGCGTTATTTTTATATCTATTGATGATAATGAAGTGCATAATCTGCGTAAGATTTGCGATGAGGTTTTTGGGGCAGGAAATTTTGTAGCGGAGCTGATATGGCAAAAAAAATTTTCTCGAGCCAATGATGCTTCGTATTTTTCAACAATGCATGATTATATATTATGTTATAGTAAGTTAAGTAAACTATTTTCAGATGATGGTTGGAATTTGGGATTACTTCCTCGTGGCGAAGATATTCCCGTTGGATATTCAAATCCAGACAATGATATACGCGGAGTATGGACTTCGGTTGTATTATCCGCAAAATCAGGCTCAAATAAGTTAATTTATGAAATAAAAACTCCAAGTGGAAGAGTTTGTGTACCACCTAGTGGGAGATTCTGGAGTGTTAATCAAGAGAAGCTAAATTCATTGATTATTGACAATCGAATTTGGTTTGGAATTAATGGAGATGGAACTCCAAGATTAAAAACTTTCTTATCTGAGGTACAAGATGGTTTACGCCCAAACACTATTTTATTTCATAATGAAGTGGGGCATAATCAAGAAGGAAAACAAGAGACAAAAAAATTATTTGATGACTTAGGTGTATTTGAAAGCCCTAAACCAGTTCGCCTATTAAAAACTTTACTTCAAATAGCAAATACTAACCCCTCTGACATAATCCTCGACTTTTTCTCAGGCTCAGCAACAACAGCCCATGCCGTAATGCAATTAAATGCAGAAGACGGGGGAAACCGTAAATTTATTATGGTACAAGTTCCAGAAAAGACAGACGAGAAATCAGAAGCTTTTAAGGCAAATTATGCCAATATCTGCGAAATAGGCAAAGAACGTATACGTCGTGCAGGAGCAAAAATCAAAGAAGAAAACCCTCTCACTACTCAAGATTTGGATTGTGGCTTTCGAGTATTAAAAGTAGATAGCACTAACATGACAGACGTCTACTACAAGCCACAAGAGCTTGAACAAAATATGCTTGTCAACCTTGCACAAAACATTAAAGCCGATAGAACCTCCGAAGATTTACTCTTTCAAGTCATGTTGGATTTAGGCATACCGCTATCAGAAAAAATAGAAGAAATAGCAATCGACAATAAAAAAGTCTTCTCTGTAGCCGATAATTTCCTTATTGCTTGTTTCGATACAGATATCAACGACACAACCATTGAAGAAATCGCTAAAAAAGAACCGCAATATTTTGTCATGCGTGACAGCTCCATGATAAACGATTCTGTCGCCACAAACTTTGAACAGTATTTTGAAACTTACAGTCCGCATACGGTAAGGAGTGTTTTGTGATGCAACTTTTATGCTTTCCGACATACTTGCCTTTTGGGCTTTAATTCATTATACAGTATTGCGACACAATAGCAAAGAGAGGGTTTTATGCTAAGATCTCTAAACATAAAAAATTTTAAAAGTTTTAAGGACACTACGCTTGAATTGTCTCCATTTACTCTTATGATAGGTGCAAATGCATCGGGAAAATCTAATGCCATTGAGGCTTTGCAATGTGTTTCATGGCTAAGTAAAAGTAGCGTGTCAGGATTCAGCGATGAAGGTAAAAAGCTCATTAGGGATTTTGAACGTATAACATCGCCAAAAATTGTGCCTATTTCGCTTGACGTAGAATATAACTGTAACAAACAGCTATACAAAGTAGGTTTCGTAAAAAGGAAAAAATCAGCTTTAGTTTCGCATGAAAGTTTGTCTGACACTACCAAAAAATTATTTTCAAAAGGCAAGCAAAATTTTGAAACTTTTATATGTGAGCTTGGAGTTATTTCTACAATGAAAGAAATACGTGAAAATCCTCAAGCTGCAAACCCTTTTTCCATAGATAATAAGATGATTAATGAACGCTTTGAAGAAGAACCTCTGTATGAGGCAAGAGAGGTGTTTATTAGAAATATTAAGTCGTGTAAAGTCTTAGATGTCACTCCCCAATTTGCTCGAGGTTATATATCGATAAATTCGGATATATTGTCAGAAAATGCAGAAAACCTTTCTGCTGTTCTCTATAAGCTTTGCCATGATAAAAAAGATGGGAAAAATAACAGAGAAATAATCTTAAGTACTATTCAGAGCTTACCTGAACAGAGGATTACAGAAATAAAATTTATAAAAACAGAAAATGATGATGTTATGGTTGGTTTATCTGAAAATTTTGGTGGTAAAGACAATACCTTTTATGCTAGTGCCCTTTCAGACGGGACTTTAAGAGTTCTTGCAATCGTAGCTTTTATTCTTTCCAATCCTAAAGGAAGTTTGCTTGTTATCGAAGAAATTGATAACGGCATACACCCTTCAAGAATAAAAAATTTTTTAGATAGAATACGGGAACTTGCTAAGGAGCGAGAAATACAAATTCTGATGACCTCACATAACCCAGCCTTACTTGACGCTATTCCTAGAGAGTGCATAAAAGATGTTGTTTGTTGCTATCGTGACAAAGACGATGGAGATAGTAGGCTTGTAAGGCTTGGTGATTTACACAGATATCCACAGCTTGTGGCACGAGGATCACTTGGAGAACTTTTAACTCAAGGTATAGTCGATAAATTCGTACATGATAAAAGAACTCCTGAAGAAATGAAAAAGCAAGCTTTAGACTGGCTTGACGACTTCAAAAAAGAACTTGAGGAAATTTAGTTATGCCAATACAAATTAATTCAAATAATATTGCATTGGTTGATACAAGTATTTTGGTATTAATTCTTAAAGTTCCAAATATGGGTACAGATGTAGAATTTATCGATGCTATTAATGACTTAGGGAATAAAAGAAGCCAGAATGAAACTATTTTTTTACCAATGGCAACAATTATAGAAACCGGTAATCACATCGGGCAAATTGTTGACGGGAATATAAAACATAAGTGTGCAACTGCTTTTGTTAAATTAGTAAAACAAGCATTAGATATTGATGAACCTTTTACAATACTAAACTTCCTTGAAGCTAAAGTTTTAGAAACTTGGATAGAAGATTTTCCTAATAGAGTATTAGAAATGGGCTTTGGAGATTATAGTATTGTTAAAGATTGGGAACAACAATGCTCTGAACACATAAGAAGTCGTGTTTATATATGGAGTGCAGACAGACATTTGAGTGGCTATGACAGAGAGCCTGAAACAAATTAGAAAAATCTAATTACTCAAAAGTGTCAACACTGTTGACACAATTTACTTTCTCTAACCACCACAGGAATTATATATGAAATTCAACTTTAAAATTCAACAATACCAAACAGATGCCGTACAAGCAGTGATAAACGTCTTTCAAGGGCAAACACAAGCGAAAAATGACGATCTAACATACGACATTGATAAGGGTATTGTAAAATCAGAATGGTTGAGGTTTCGCCAAAATTTTAATGAAAAAGACAGTGAATATATTGGTTATAGAAATAATGCACTTACGCTCAGTGACGAAGAGTTATTAAAAAATATTCATGCTATACAGTCGGAAAATGACATAAAGCACTCAGAATCCTTTAAAATCTCTGAAAAAACGCCATTAAAGCTTGATATTGAAATGGAAACAGGTACGGGAAAAACCTATGTGTACATAAAAACAATGTTTGAACTCAACAGAATGTATGGCTTTAGCAAATTTATTATTGTTGTGCCGTCCATTGCCATTCGTGAGGGCGTAAAGAAAAGTCTTGAAATAACACAAGACCACTTTATGCAAGACAAAAATTATGGAAAAAAAGCACGCTTTTTTGTCTATAATAGCAGTAATCTTCATCAACTTGAAGATTTTTCAAAAAATAGCAGTATTCAAGTGATGATTATAAATACGCAAGCTTTTGCAACTTCTTTAAAAGAAGACGGAAGAAGTAAGGAAAGTCGTATTATATACTCAAAACGTGACGATTTTGCTTCACGCAGACCGATAGACGTTATAAAAGAAAATCACCCAATTCTTATTCTTGATGAGCCACAAAAAATGGGCGGAGATACCACAAAAAAAGCAATTCTCTACTTTAATCCTCTCTTTATATTGAATTATTCTGCCACGCACAAGAAAACAGAAGTCAGCAACATGATTTATGTGCTTGATGCTCTTGAGGCGTATAATCAGCGTTTAGTCAAGAAAATTGAAGTGAAAGGCTTTGAATTGAAAAATTTAAAGGGTACAGACGGCTATCTTTACCTTGAAGACTTTGTTCTTTCTAAAAAAGAAGCACCAAAAGTTAAGCTTGAAATTGAACACATGAGTAAATCCGGAACTATTTCACGAAAAACTTTTATTTGTAAATACAATGACGATTTATTTTATAAGTCAGGAGAAATGACACAATATAAAGGCTTTACCATTGCAGAAATAAACCCATTACGTGGAACTGTCACTTTTGCGAATAATGAAACTATTTCTAAAAATGATGTGATTAACGATAAAGAACAGAAGAAAATGCGCCGTATTCAAATACGAGAAACGATAAAATCGCATTTTGAAAAAGAAGAAAAACTTTTTGAGAAAGACATAAAAACACTCTCTCTTTTCTTTATTGACGAAGTCGCAAATTATAGGCAGTACGACAAAGAAAATAACGAACTTTTAGGGGAATACGGCAGAATTTTTGAGGAAGAATATATCAAAGTATACAATGAATATATAACTTTACTTGAAAGTCCGTACCAAAAATATTTAAAAGAAAAATGTAATGATGCAAGCAAGGTACACAAAGGCTATTTCAGTATAGATAAAGGAAAAGTAATTAATTCGTCTATAAAGCGTGGGAGTGACATTTCAGACGATATTTCTGCTTATGATTTGATTTTGAAAAACAAAGAGCGTCTTTTAAGCTTTGATGAGCCGACACGCTTTATCTTTTCTCACTCTGCTCTACGTGAGGGGTGGGATAATCCAAATGTCTTCCAAATTTGCACACTTAAACATTCTGACAGTCAAATAGGCAAAAGGCAAGAAGTTGGGCGTGGGCTAAGGCTTTGTGTAGACAGTACAGGAAATAGGATAGACAAAGAAAGCCTTGGTGCAAGCGTTCATGAAATAAATAAGCTCACTGTTATTGCGAGTGAGAGTTACACAGATTTTGTTACACAATTACAAAAAGAAACATTAAAAGAACTTTATGAAAGACCGACAAAGGCAAGTATTGAATATTTTAAAGGAAAAACAATCACAGTCAATGGGGAAAAACATAGTATCACAGAAAAACAGGCAAGCCTGATTTATAAATATCTTGCAAAAAACGACTATACTGACGATAACGATTCTATGACAAATACCTATCATAATGCTGTAGAAAGTAACTCCCTTGCCCCACTCCCCGAAGATTTACAAGATATAAGCGAACAAATCCACACGCTTATACAAGCGATATTCAATCCTTCTGTACTTGAAACAATGGTTGAAGATGCAAATAAAACAAAGATTAAAGAAAACAATCTGAATGAAAATTTTGCTAAGAAAGAATTTCAAGCACTTTGGGGGCAGATTAATCATAAATATGCGTACACGGTTTTATTTAATAGTGATGAACTCATAGAAAAAACGATTAAAGCGATTGACGAAACATTGCACGTAACAGAGTTAAAGTACACTGTCACAACAGGAACTCAAACAACTACTATGACTCAGGCAGAAATAGAACGTGGAGAATCATTTGCATTAAACAAGAACGGTACAAAATCTGAAAAACTTGAGACTTCCCATTATACGCATTTGAAATATGATTTAATAGGTAAAATAGCGACAAACACGCACTTAACACGTAAAACAGTAGTAGAAATTCTTTCAAGCATTAGTCATGTAAAATTTTTGATGTTTAGGCAGAATCCTGAAGAATTTATTCCAAAAGTTATTAAAATAATCAATGAGCAAAAAGCGACAATGATTGTTGAGCATATTCAATACAATAAGACAAGACATATGTACGATGCAGAGATTTTCACAAAAGAGAAGCCGAACCGCACGTTTGACAGTCTATTAAAAGCTGAAAAAAACGTACAAGACTATGTTGAAGTTGACAGTAGCATTGAAAGAAATTTTACAAAACAGCTTGAAGCGGCTTCTGAGGTCTGTGTATATGCAAAACTACCACGTAGTTTTAAAATCCCTACTCCCGTTGGCGACTATGCTCCTGACTTTGCAATTTCTTTTTATAAAGGCAAAGTAAAGCATATCTACTTTATTGCAGAGACAAAAGGAAGTATGAACTCTTTAGAATTGCGACCGATTGAACAAGCAAAAATCAATTGTGCCAAAAAGCTTTTTAATGAAATTTCAACAGATGAAGTTCGCTATCATGAAGTGAACAATTACGAGAACTTGTTAAATGTTATGAACGGGATTGGGTAGTATGGGTAAAGTGATCATGCAACAAAAAAATGGACACTAAGTTAAGCCGCTTTTTGTATTAAGTTTACTTTTTTAAAGTTAGCTGGTGAAAGCCAGCTATTTGATGAATATCTACGTCTTCTATTGTAATAAATTTCAATATATTCAAATAAAATAAGTTTGGCTTCCTTCATATTTTTAATGTGTAAAAAAATGACTCAGTCACTGCATTGTTCCAGTGTAACCATCCAATAAGCCCCATATTGCAAAATAAAAAAATCTCAGATATCTT
>CAYJGE010000056.1:0-17615 GCA_964369835.1 uncultured Mailhella sp. | reverse complement strand
TTTATAACATAATTGCTTGAGATTTAAAAGCTTTTTTTATGCTTTTTTAAAAAAAGTTAGCCGAACAGTAGTGATTACTCAGGTCACTTAATATTTATATAAAAAACAATTTAATTCAGTATTTTTATAAATATAATTAGTATGTTACAAGGAATATAAATGTAAATACTTAATGAGTCCCGTAATATAACGCAAAGTGTATTGTATTGTTTTTTGTATTTTAATTTACCTCATTCTAAAACGAGTACCTTCTTTATCCACAAGCATATTACCATCTTGGGTATATTTGTTAGAATTATCAAAAGCATTTTCTACTGGTGGGTAATTATTTTGAATTGGTATTGAAACCTTTTGGTTGCCTACTTTTACCACAAGTTCCTCTTTTTCGGTATGTTGTACTGTTTGGATTTCAAGTGAATTATGGATATTATCTATATTTGTTTTTGCTAAATTTTGCCCTTGATTTGATTTATATTCTTCAATTGTAATTGGTTGCCATGTGGAAATGTATTCTGAATTATCTTTCATTTTTTGAAGTTCTAAAATTACATTGGTATGGTTTTCCCTTGCCAAGGTTAGCTCATCTTTTAAGTCAAATTCCTTATCATAGGCTGTCTTGGTGTTAGTAAGTTCTGTTTGTTCCTTTTGATTTTGGTTAATTTCATTATGATATTTTTCAGTTATTCCTTTTTCAAGGAAATTATCAATTCTTTGAAAAAGTCCTGTTAATGAAAATTTTTCATCAAGTGTATAATTCAAATTTTGTGGAAAATATTTACTATTTTTGCCACCAAGTGTTAAATAAAAGCCTTCGGTGCTTAAAAGTGGCGATGCTTTTAGATTAATATCAAACCCCCTGTATTTACCTATATAGCTTTCAGGAATTTTTCTTTTAATTACTGTGTCTTGCACACAATTTGAAACAATATCTTGCATTTGTTTGGCATGATCCTTTGTATATGTTTTGCCGTCTCGATAAAGTTCAATTACAATTTTATCTTTGCCGTTTTCCTTTGTCATTCTTGTATTTTTATCTCTTAATTCCATATTATTTTTGAAATTTTCTTCTATTTCTTCCAATCTTTTGGGTGCGTCCTCGAGATATTTAATTCTGCTTGCCAGTCTATGTTTTGAACGGCTAAATTCTGATGACAAGGCTTCCAAATTCTTCAATTCATTTGAAAGATTTACTTCCATTAAAATCAATGGATTGCCTGAAGCGGCTGCTTTCATTTCGGCGGCTGTGGCCGCTTCTGAACGGACATCATCAATTTGTCTTTGCAATAAATCACCTTTCCTAAATTGCTCTATTGCATTTGCTTTATATTCCACACACTGCCACATACGGGCGTCGTATGTTTGCTTTGTGGCATAGTAGTAAATTCCTACTTTAAAATTATCAGGGTCATTTTCATATAGTTGATTTCCTTGACGAATTATTCTTCCATTTCGTTGAGCCAAATCACTTGGTCTCCAAGGACAATCCAAGTGATGGGCGGCCACAAGTTTGTCCTGAACATTGGTTCCACTGCCCATTTTAGCCGTTGAACCAAGTAAAACTCTGACATCTCCATTTTTTACTTCTCCAAACAGTTTTGATTTTCTTTGGTCGGTGTTTGCGTCATGAATAAAGGCTATTTCATGACTTGGAATGCCTTTTTCAATCAATTTATTTTTCAAATCATTGTAAACAGAAAAATTATTATTGCCTTGAAATGCCAAAACTTCGTCCATATCAATTTCTTTGGCTTGGCTATCGTCATTTTCAGCAAATTCATCACCAACAAAGTTAACTGTCTTGTCCTCACTAACAATATCAGATTTTTTTGGTGTTGACAAATCGCAAAATACAAGCTGAGTTCCTTTATCTTCCATACTTTCTTGCCAAATTTGATGTATTTTGTCGGCACAAGCATTAACCTTTGTGCCTGTAAAATCAGGTGCTGTTGGGTCGATTAGCCTGTAATCAAGCCCTGCTTTTCGGGCATCATTGGTTATTTTTAATGGATTATCAATCCTTGGGTCGGAGGGTAAATTCTCCATTCGGTCAATTATTTTATTCATATAATGGGCTTGGCTTTCAGAACGCTCCGCAATATGGCTGATTGGTTTTTCTTCAAGTAATGGTGGAGTGTTTGGGCGTAAACCCATGGCAATACGTTGTTTATCAATATCTTCTTGTGTCACAACATCGGCAAAAGTTCGATACATGGATAAAAGTTCAGGCACATTGTCAAATTTTGCAAAACGGCTTTTTAACTTGTAATTCACGCCTGTTGCGTCTAACTCCCAGTCACTGCTGACTTTTGCAAATGTCGAAGCCCAAGAGTCAAAAAACTCAAGCCCCTTTTTACTTAGTTCATCAAATTGCAAATACCTTTGCAAGGTATAAACCTCTGAAATACTGTTACTTATGGGTGTTCCTGTAAGAAAATAAACTCCCTTACCCTCATTTTCTCTTTGCAAATATCGACATTTAATAAATAAATCAAGTGCCTTGGCAGATCCTGTCACATTACCCAGCCCCGAAACATTCATGGTTGTGGTAAAGTTGAGATTTTTAAATTCATGGGCTTCATCAACGATTAATGCATCTACTCCCAAATCTGAAAAATCCACCGACCTGTCTTTATTCCCTGCCCCTGCAATCAAATTATTATATCTTTCCTGAATTTTTTCTTTTTGTTTTTCAAGTTGCTTGACTGTTGACCTATTGCCACCATCTTCCTTAAGGCTTTCAAGGGCACTCATGGTTGCATGTATTTGTTCCTCAAGGATTTCTTTTTCCACCTGTTTTGGCATGTCAATTTTTTTGAAAGATGAATGGGCAACAATCACAGCGTCCCAGTCATTGGTTGCCACACGGCTAAAAAATCTTTCTCTGTTCTGCTTTAAAAAATCTTCCTTTGTGGCCACTAAAATATTTGCGTCAGGGTATAATTTAAAAAATTCATCTCGCCACTGATAAACAAGGTGGTTTGGCACAACAATCATGGGCTTTTGAAAAAATCCCATTCGTTTTGATTCTTTTACCATGGCTGTTGCCGCTAAAGTTTTACCAGCTCCGACCACATGGTCAAAAAGAGCTGTTCCTTCTTGCATGGCACGCCAAACAGCGTCTTTTTGATGTGGACGTAAGGAAACTTCATCGGAAGCCCCCACAAGCTCCAAATGGCTTCCATCATATTTTGGAACAACATGAGTATTAAATTTATCATTATAGGAACGAGCCAGCCTTTCTCTTCTTTCATCATCTTTCCAAATCCAGTCTGTAAAGGCTTGTTCTATGGCCTTGGCTTTTCGCATAGCCACGGCAGTTGCTTCCTGATCTATTTCCTTAATCGGCTTATTGTTTATATCTCGCCCGATTTCTCGTTCAACCTTAATGGCTTTATTGGTTAAAATACTTTGGATTAGCTGATCGGCAGGATAATCCTTTGTTCCCCAAAGTTCTGTATTGATTGCATGGTCATAAATTGAGATTTTAGCATCCCATTTTCCAAGCAAAGGAATATAATCAAGTTTTGTGCTGTATCTGCTAAGTGAGCCAAGTTCTTCATCTATAAAGTCCAAAATATCCCTTGGCGGAACCCATGACGAACCAAGGCGAACGCCAATGTCAATGGCTTCAATATCAAGTGGAATTACTTCGGTTAATGCATTAATGTTTGACTGATAAATTTCAGGATTATTATTTGCATATCTTTCTGCAATACTTAGTTTTTCTTTTACATTGCCCGTAAGATATTTATCTTTAATTTCCCATTCTTGGGACAAAGGATTTAAAAAAACAAGTTTTTCATTTTGTAGTTCTTGCTGAACTTCATCGCTTGTTTTTTTGACAAGTGAAGAAATACGCTCAAAGTCAACAGTTCCCTTTTCGCTTAAACAAATGGCAAGTGCGTCCTTGGTTGTGTCGGCATGACTTGCAACCTCAATGGGTTTTAAAATGCGTTTATGGAAAATATCTGATTTTGTGGCTGAGGGTGCTTTTTCTTGTCTGCCTATTTTTTCAGCTTGCTCTTTGGTTATACCCCTATCATAATTTTTTTCAAGAGATTGAATTAAAGAACTTTCAGGGTCATATTTAAAAAGACCTTTATTGGTTAGCGAATTTAAAAAGCCGTATTTGTCTTGAAATTTATTATATTGAAAATTTAACAAAGACCTTTTTTCTTCTATCGCCTTGTCATCATTGCTTGTTTTTTCCAAATTAATCAAAGAACGCAAAGTATCTCTAAGGTCAATCATACTGCTAATTCTTTGATATTCTTTAATGTTTCTTGTTTTTTCCTCAAATAATATTTCTTCGCCGTATTCGTCCTTTTTCTTGCTATAAATTTTTGAATTATATTTACAAAGTGAATCCATTTTAAGATTTTTAAAATATTCGCTTTGAATAAAATCTTGAGCTTTATTATCAACAATTTCAATATGTTCACTTTCGGTAAAGCTAAAAATATTTTGGGGCAAGGCTTTGATTGCTTGTGATATTTGATTTTTTAAATCACCATCTTTAAATGCAATACATTTTAGTTCATCGGCAAATTGTCCCCTGACAAATTGCATTTCTCCCAATATTTGTTCCGGATAATCGGCAAAATAGCGATTAATCGTTCCAAATTTATAATCATCTGTTTGTTGATCATAAAAACTGACTTCTGAAAGTTTTTCCCAAGATGTATTTCCCTTAATAATTCCTTGTTCTTTTTCAAGCTGTGTTTTCTTTTGAAAAAATACAATGTCCGTTGTGACATCGGTTAAAGCATTTTCGCTAAAAGCATTGGAGGGCAAACGAATTGCCCCCAAAAAATGAGAATTATCAGCAATATAACTTCTATGTCCCAAGGTTTGAGTGTCCATAAAATAACGGCTGACCACAAAAGCCCCAATACCGCCTTCCTTGATTAAATCAAGTGATTTGGCAATGAAATAATTGTGAATTGAAAATATGCTAAGTTGCGGAAAATTTTTATCAAAAAGTTTTTGCTGTCCAAAGGGTGGATTGCCAATGGTTAAATCAAAAAGACCTTTTGCATATTCTGTATCTTGAAAACCGGTGTTTTTATGTTGCTCCCTTGGGTATAAAAGATTTGCAATTTCAGAGGTTAAACTATCTTGCTCAATGGCAAAGAATTTTGCACTAAATTCCTTTGGCTTTAAACCTATAAAATGCCCTATTCCTGATGAGGGTTCTAAAATTTTTAAGGGACTTTGGGTTTTATGAACTCCCAAATGTTTAATTCCCTCATAAATTCCATTGATTACAGTTTCAGAAGTAAAATGAGCATCTTGAGTTGAACGTCTTGCCTTTACATAATCGGAGTCAGAGATTAAAGACCTTAATTCATCATATTCCTTTGCCCAAGTAGCATTATTTTCATCAAAAACTTGTGGAAGACCTCCCCAACCAACATATTTTACAAGGATTTTTTGTTCTTCCAAGCTTGCATTTCTGTTTTCTTCCTTTATTTTGTATAAAGTTTTAATGGCATTGATATTGTCATGATATTTGGCTTTTGCTCCGCCCTTGCCAAGATTGTCATTTTCAGTGATTTCATAATTTACAGCTCTGTATTTATCCCCATTATCTCCAATATTTCCTGCTGACTGTAACCTTGGCTCATTAGATCGTCTCCCTGTTCCGAATAAATTGCCCTGTGTTCCAAGCTCTCTTGACTGCTCACTCGTTCCAATAGGACTATTATGTCCTTCTCGTACAGAATTATCAATTTCTCTGGGCTGTTCATTGCCCATCTTGCCAATATCGAGCAATGAGATGAATTTAGATGCTGTTTGATCATTGCTATTGCTGAACTTGGCAGATACTGATGAATTATTTGCAGATCGCCCATATTGTTGTCTATTGCCATATAAAATTTCCTCCAATAAATTGTTTTCTCTAATATTTTCTTTGTGAATTTCTTTTTGTGTATCTTGCATTTTTGCAACATAATCAAAAAGACTTAATTGCCCGGGGATATTATGTTTACTTACTCTTGGCATTTTGATTTCCCTAGTTATAGTAAGGGTTCATTATTCAATCCATTTGTAATAATTTGAATAATTTGATTTTTGGCATTTTCATCATTTTTTTCGGCTTTTTTAGCCAAAACAAGAACTTTTTCAAGCTGTTTTGCATTAAAATCGCAAGCCGTAAATCTTATTCCCTCAATTACAAAGGTCGGCGTATAACTTATAATACCGTTGGAATAAGTATTATCTCTTTCAACTGTTGATTTTACTTGATCAATATATTTTTCAAAATCTTCAATGGGCATAAGAATGGAATCAAGAGCATTTAGCAAGGCTTTTTGATAAGGCTTTGAAATTCCGTTTTGAGGATAAACATCATTCCAAAAATTATTGGCCGCATGAGCATTGACTTGCAATAGGGCTTCATAACTTAGTGCTTTTGGCATGGACTGACTGCCAAGGGAGGGAGTGTGTCTGATAACAATGCAAACATCTTGATTTGCTTGCTGAAATTGTACCATTTCGGTTATTTTGCAATATCTGCACTCAAAATCTACCCAATAATCAACCTTTAATTTACCGTCAGGCTTTGTTCCGTCAAGACAGAGTCTGTCATTGCCCGACATTTGAATGGGTGAAATTAAATCCTGATTAACTTCATGTGTTGCTTTAACTTTATTGTCTGCATAAGCTAAGCAATAAAAAGGTAAAATTAAAGCTGTTACAAAAAATAAGAATATAATTTTTTTCATTTTAAACTCCTTTACACTGGATTAATTGCGGAACTCTAAGTTGAGCTCCCTTTAAATTTGGGTTGGCAAAAAATGTTTCCCCTGCCACAACTTGCCCATTGAAAATAAAGTGGGCTTCGCCTTGGATTTGTTCTTGTAAATCCCTTAGATGAATACGATCTTCCTTATCAATTGTGGTATTTAAACTATCTTTATAGGTGGAAAATTCTTTTTTCTCAATGGAATATCCTGAAGTTCTGATGATTGTGCTTTGCCCTGCAAGCCCCTTGGCAAGTTCAAAAGTCTTTTCAGAGTCTTGCAACTTCATAAAAATTTTTATTGTTGTGTTTGCAACCATTTGTTGAGCTCCTTTTTTGTCTGCTTCCAAAATACCTGCATAGTCCTGACTTGCCATAATGGCCGCAATTCCAAGCCCTCGCCCTTGGGTCAGCACAATTTCAAAACCCGGTGTAACAATGGCCGCATATTCATCAACAATAACCAAGAAAGGGCCAATTCCACAGGATTGAGTCGGTAATGATTCAAGAACATCTTTTGCATCTCCCTCAATAATTGAGCCTAAACCGACTGCACAGGCTGTTTTTACGGCACTTAAACTTATTTTTCCAAGGCTTGATAATTCTTGCGGTGATTTTTCAAGAGCAGGTAAAAGAATGACCAAAATTCTTTGTTGCATGATTACATCTGAAAAATCCACTTCACCGTCATCAGCTCCATAAATGTGTGAATAAGTATCGGTTAACGAAGATAAAGCCTTGCCAAAATAGGACTGGGCATAACCAAATTGTTCAACAAAACTCTTTGGTTGTTCGTCAATTGGAACTCCTTTTACCCAGCCTGAAGTTCCGAGAGCTGCATAAATTGAAGCTTGGGCATGGGAAGATAAATTTATATCCATGGCAAGGTTTACACATTCATTGACTTGAAGCATGGATCTGATTTTTGAAGTGGAAATTTTGACCAGCCCTTTATCTCTGAGGTCAACAAGGGCATACATTACGCCTGAAATAAGGTTTTGAGCTTTATCGGCAAAAATGGCATTTTCTCCCTCACTTGCAGGCATAAGTGACACTAATAATTGAGTAAGGCTTTCAGCAGAGCCGACAGTAAAAGGATTGGTCGTATTTGAAAATCTGTTTGGTGATTTTCCCTTGGATTTTCCCGATGTACCATAGTTAATTACCCTAAAATCATCATCTCTGCCCATATATCTTGCCATTTGCCAAATTTGCACTGCCAGTTTTGGACTGGCCTTTGGGTCGATATAAAACAAGCCTGAACCCGATGAAAGAGGATTAAAAGCCATGGAAACCAAGGTTTCTGTTTTTCCTGAACCTGTTGTTCCAAAAATCATGGCATGGGTTAAAATATCTTCTTTTTTAAGCCAAAGTTCTTCATTGGTTAATGAATTTCCGATAAAAAAACTACCTTGAGGCTTTGAATATCCTCTTCGCCCCGGTTTTGGATCGCTTTTGTCAATGCCGACTGTTCCAAGTGGCATTCTAAAGGGTAATTTTTCATAATTTGCCGTGATAATTCTTAAAATAAAGAAGAATATTCCTAAAATTAAGCCAAAAAATGCAAAAGCAGGAAAGAAAAATATGGTTGGAACAAGTGAAAAAATTACAAAATTTTGAAAAGAGCTGTCACTTAAATTTGCCTTGATTTTTTCGGGAATTGAGCGAACATCACGCCATAATTTACTGTTATTTACCTCTTGATTTTCGCTTATTGTTCTAAGTTTTCTTGACATTATTACCCTCTAAAAGCCAGCCTTGCGAGTCAAGCGTAATATTCATATAGTTATAGGCACTTTCAGCATCAAAAATATCTAAGTTTTTTTCTTCTTTTTCTTCGGCATGATAATGAAGCCAAGCCGATAAACCCTCAGTCCAAGCCACTTGTCCACCACATTGATGAAGCACATACCACAAAGTTCTGTCCATGGGCCGCACAAATAAAAACTGACTTGGAGCAAGTATTCCTTTTTTTCGGGCAAAATATAATAAGGACATAATCCAAGGAAGTTCATAATTTGTGTGTTTGGCAATCAATTTTGAATTTGTATTGCCATATTTTTCATATATTTTAAGGACAAATTTCATAAATTCAGGGTCAGACAAGCATTTACAATGGACTTTATCTTCTTTTTCCACAAAAGAGATTGAACAAGTATCCAAAATACTTATGGCACTTTGCTTGTCATCGTTTCCATAAGCCAAAAAAGCAGAGATTAATGCTTGTCTTAATCTTGGAATTTTTGAAAAATCCCTTGTTTTATTACCAAGTTGCTTTATAAAAACCTGTTCACATTTTTCTTTATCCAAAACCATTGTTCCATAGGTAAATGAATCCATGTCAGCAATTCCATTTTTAAAGGCATCATTCCACAAAATTTCCTTATGGTCTTGATATGTAAGAATTTTATTTTCAACACAAAATTGTGCAGGTGTTCTGGCAATTTTCCAATTTCCATTGTCAAAACTGTCTAAAGATTGCAAATACTCACCTTTTCCGGTTACAGGAAATATTGAAGCAAAATGTTCTTTATTATGTTCAGACAAGGATTTCATACTGAATTTTCGGTAAAGCAAACTTTTTTTATTGAGGCAAAGGCTAATAATTCCCATAAATAATACCAAAATTGCAAAGGGATATTTTACCCACTCGCCTGTATATTTTAAAACCAAGCTTATTTCACGCCAAGTCATTGTATTTGATTTCATGGCCAAAATAGTTTGATAATTTTCAAGAGCTTTTTCTGAAAAATGAGTAAAAAAGCCAAGATTAAACAGGCTTATTTCTAAAATAATTTTATTGCAAAATTCCTTATTGGCATTATAAAGGCTTGGTAAGAATATGAAAAATATAATAAAAAAACCTATTGTTACCAATAAGATAGGATTGTCAGAATCTCTATTTTCCATTATTTACCTCCGATAATAATTTATCAAGTACATTATTATTTTGTAAGTACAATAAATTTTCAGCCACTTTTTTAATATAATTTAGCTTAAATTTTGGTGTTTTTGAATGATAATTGCCTATTGCTTCCCAAATATTTTGACTTTCGGTAAAATGTTTAGAAAGCAACCAAGTTGCAACCAAGGCATTTATATTTGCATCAGTTAAAATTGATTCAGGACTAATCCCTATTTTAGTTAATTCATTGATATGAATTGTATTAATTTGAAATGCTCCAAGATCCCAAGTTCTATTTTTATTTTGAATGGCTTGTCCAATTTTGCCTTTTTCAGTTGCTAAAATTCCAATTAATGCCCATAATGGAACATTAAAATTATTTGCAATGATTTGTAAATTTTCAATTTTTAAATTTGCTGTTGTTTCCATTTCAACTTTTGGACGAGCATGAGCATTAAATGAAAATAAAAACCATATGATTAAAAACCGTATAATCATTTTAATTTTCCGATTAAATCATTAACCACCTTATCAGGTGAAAGAACGACAGAAAATATGGGGTTATTGTCTATAAATTCGTCTTTTAACTCTTTTACTTTGTCCTTGGCTTCGTTTATGGCATTTTTCAATTGATGATCAAGTTCATCACAAACCTTATCCAAAATATCGTCCATGGAAGGCAGAGAAATTCCCATGGAAAAAATATCCCCAATATCCTCAATACTGCTTAAACAATTTGCAAACTCTCTTGAATCACTGGGATTTCCGACAGCCGTATCATAAATTTCAGTAATAAAATCTGTTTGAGCTTTTTTGATTTCTTCAACGACAGAATCTTCTGGACAATTACCTGCAAGGGCTTGATTTTGTAAAAATAGTAAAGCAAAAAGGCATAATATAATTTTTTTCATACATATTTCCTTACATTTTAGGGTTTCCATTCTCATCTGCCCAATACCTTTCTTTACACTTTGGAAAGTTTGAGCAAGAAAACCACACGCCCCCATTTTTTGTTGGTTTCTTGAGTAAAATATTTTGACATTTTTGACATTTAAATTCTGTTTTTTCGCCTTTATCCTTAATAATCGGTTTTCCGTCTTGATTATCAAAGGTATTTTCACAGTCAGGACAAGCAAAAAAATCATAGGTTTTAGCCTTAAATTTATGAGCTAGATTTAAATTTTGACAATTAGGACATGGAATTGAATTTGCTTGTTTAAATTTATGTAGTTCAGTTTCTAAAATTTTATAATTTTCAGATATTATCGCAAAATAACTACTTTTGCCTTGGGCAATTTCATCAAGTTTATCTTCCATATTTTTTGTAAAACCAAGATCTAAAAAGGAAAAATTTCCCTGCATTAAATCAATCAGCTTTTCACCCTTGTCACTTAGTTCAAGTTTTTGTTTAACTTCTTTGATATATTCTCTGCTGATTATATTTTCCATGATATTTGCATAGGTTGCAGGACGACCTATGCCGAATTTTTCCAAATCATGAATTAATGAAGCTTGAGTATATTTTGCAGGTGGTTTAGTTTTTTTGGTTTGAACTGTTGCAGATATAACTTGTTGCAAGCTGTTTTCTTCCAATTTTGGAATATTATTATCTTCGTCATCATTTTCTTCAACATCTTGATTATCTTCAAAAAGAAGTTTCCAACCTTGAAAAATAAGGGTTTTTCCTTGAGCTTCAAGAATGATTTCTTTTCCTTCAAATTCTGATTGTAAAATAACTTTGCGAACCATATAAACTGCATCTTGCAATTGACTTGCCAAGGCTCTGTTTCTAATCAAATCATAAAGTTTTTTTTCCTCTTCATTTGCTTCAATATCTTCAATTTCAATATGACTTGCTCTAATTGCTTCGTGAGCTTCTTGGGAATTTTCTTTGCTTTTAAAAACTCTGGTTTTTTCAACTCTGGCTAAATTTTTATTATCACAATACCTGAAAATCTCAGAAATGGCTTCATCTGATAAGTTTGGGCTATCAGTACGCATATAGGTAATATGTCCGTTTTCATAAAGTTTTTGAGCAATTTCCATGGTTTTTTTGGGGGAAAATTTTAATTTATTGCTTGAAACTTGTTGCAAACTTGAAGTTGTAAAGGGAGCAGGCGGAGCTTGTTTATTTTCACTTTCGATAAATTCTTTAACATTAAAACTTGTCAAATTTGAAATTTTTTCAGCCATATTTTTATCAAGAATATGTTGTTCATTTTCCAAAAAATTATCAGTTTTCCAAGTGGCTTTAAAATCAGCTTCAAAAATAAAATCAACTCCATAATGTGTTGTACTTACAAAATTTTTTATTGATTTTTCTCTTTCAAGTACAAGAAATAAAGCAGGACTTTGAACACGTCCGGCAGTTAATCTCATGCCTGCAATATTTGACAGCGGATTTGAAACCAGATAACCGCATAGACGGTCAAGCACTCGCCTTGCCTCTTGGGCTTTGACTAAATCCATATCAATGACGTGAGCTTTATTTATTCCCTCCAACACTTCATTTTTTGTAATTGAGTTAAAAGTAACACGTTTGGGATTTTTTAATTTTAATGCGTCCTGTAAATGCCAAGCAATTGCTTCACCTTCTCGATCAGGGTCTGTTGCCAAATAAACTTCATTAACCTTGGAAAGCAAAAATTTTATTTTTTCCAAAGTTACTTTTCCTCTTTCTGTGGCTTGATATTCTGGGGTAAAGTTTGAAATATTTATCCCCAAACTTTTTAGAGGTAAATCTCGCACATGCCCAAGACTTGCACACACTTTCCAGTCTGCACCTAAAATTGATTCTAATTTTTCTATCTTTCCGGGAGACTCAACAATCAATAATTTCATAATCTTACCTTTTTACACTTCAAATTTACATGCTTTGCCTGCTTGTTTGTGCATGACTGTTTATAGCTTCGTTAATTATTTCAAAGGCGGCTTTAATTTTCTTACTGTCCCCAAGCGAACTTATGGAATTTAGAAAATCTTTATCCCTAAAAAGTTCTCCGGCTTTTTCAATTTGTTCACTTGCCAAAATTTTTGAATTTTGTTTGCTATAGAGGGAAAAAAGTCTTTCATTATTGGGATTATCATTTGTGGTGTACCAAGAAATTGCTTTTCTGTCCCATTTTGCCCCAAGGGCTTTGGCTGTGTCCTTTTCTTCTTTTGAAACATTTAAATAAATTGGTTCAGATTGATTATTTTCATTTTTTTGGACTTGATTATTGGAATATTTTTCAAATAATTCTTGATTATTGGGATTTTTACTTGTGGTATACCACATTTTTTCACCATTATCCCACTTTGCCCCAAGAGTTTTGGCAAGGTCTTTTTCTTCCTTTGGCACATTCAAATAGATTTTACTTTGTTCAAGATTAGTTTTTTGCCATTTTTCAAACAATTTTTCATTATGTGGATTATCTGACATGGTAAACCAATATTTTTCATTATTATCCCATTTTGCTCCGAGGCTTTTTGCTTCGTCCTTTTCTGTTTTTGGAATATCAAGATAAATCCTTACTACAAAGGCATGACTTGTATTTTTTTCAAGTTCTGCTTGAACATTTTTTTTAGCTTCTGATTTCCAAGCTATAGACCAAGCTTCGGGCAAAGCTTCAGGAGTGAGAGAACTGGTTTCTTTTTTGGCTTCCAAAATAAGTTCATTCCATTCAAGATGATGGGGAAACCAATTGGCTTGCACTGTGTCACCTGTGCTATACTGTTCTAAAATGCTCATTATTTTATTGCTTTCAAAGGAAGCTTTCATAAGCTGTTCATCGGAATAGGAACTTTTGTCAATTAAATCAATTAAATTCTCAGCATATCTTTGACTTGTATTTAATCCAAAATGTGAACTTGCCATTAAACCAAACATATTTGCCTTAATGGATTCAGCAAAAACATCATTCATATTTTCTGTTTTTCTTGCTTCTCGACTTTCATCTCCTGTTGCAATAAAGAAATTTTCAAGCAATCTTGAATAATATTCATCTTGGTTTTTAAAATTAATTACATTCATTTCAATGACATCGCTTTTAACATTATAATTACTATGTTCTTGATTATGAAATTTTACTTTTATGCCCGATGAAGCAATAAAATTGTCAATCAATTCATAAGTATCTGCTTTGTCTAATGAAATAACTTCTTGTTTTGGATAATTCGGAATTTGATCTGCATTATAAATATTATAGGCACTATGATCAAAAGCATAAAAAGCATTGGCTTTTTCACCGTTTTCAAAGGCTGTCAATCTTCTTTGGTCAAATTCTTCTTTGCTAATGTTTTTATTTTTACCATTTTCATCAGTTTCAAAAAAATATTTCAAAGACCTTAAAATGCGTGTGGGTTTTGCATTTTCAGGAATTGATAAATCAGGATATTTTTCTTGTAGCTGCTTTTCGGTAATCCAACGATTATCATTAAAATTATTGGCCATTGCCGATAACATTAATTTTGTCTTATTATAACCTGAAAAACTTATGGAGCTCATATCATTTATGGGCATATAAATTTGAGGAACTGAATTATTTTGAGCAATTTCTTTAACCAAAGGCAAAGTTTCGCCGATAAATTGTTCATAATTTTCATTACTTTTGTTAATATTCATCTTTTAATCCTCTTGTATTCTCATATCTTTAACAAGCTCTTCAATTTCTTCAAAATCAAATTGATAAGGGTCAAAAAGCCAAAGAAATAAAGCTTCTTCAAGTGAAGTTTGAAAATTTAAAATTTGATTTTCCATGTTTCCTCCTTTTGCCAACAATATTTTTACCAACGGCATCTTTTTCTGATTATTGCTTCTGTTAATCTAACTCTTCGTCTACTGCCATTTAATACATATAATTTCAAATACCTAAGCCCAACTATGATTGTAAGACCTCTTTTTTGAAGAAAAATAAGAATTGCTATGCAAATGATGGACAAGGTTAAAGTCCAATATGCCCAGTGCAAAATAAATAAGAAAATGGGAAAAATTGCTCTGGCATCCAATAAAAATAATTTGGGAAAAATACTTGAATTTCGCCACATGATTTGTTTCATAAATCGTCCTCATGCGGATAATTATTAAATACTATATTTTCATTCATTTCATTGTCTTTTGAGCGTGGCAAACGAATATGTAAATGCACTTTTCCTGTTATTTTATCAGGTAATGGGAGTAAATCCAAAAGCACATTATAAGAGCTGTCTTCATTTAAAAATGCCGTGCCAATTCTTGTCCAATAGGATTTTTCTTCTTTCTCATGCTTATAATTTCTGATACTAAAAACTTCTAAATATTCCTTTGGCATACAAACTCCTTAATTTTTTCTTTCTGCCAAAATGGCATAATAGTCAGTTTCATCTATTTTCTTCTCAAAAAATGCTTTTTTTGCTGACTTTTGAATTGTTTGTCCATGAAAATGAAGTAATTCTTCTGTTTTTGAAATAATTTCCTCCATGGGAATTTTTAATAGTTTTTCTCTTATTTCAGGGCTAAAATTTAAAAATTCCCTTATGGCAACTCGTCCTCCTTGTGGATTTGGAAGAAGTCTTTGAGAAATAATTAATCTTAACGATGAGATAAGAGTGGCTGAAATCTGCCTTTGTTCTTCAAAGGGAAAAACGTTTAAAATTCTTGAAATTGTTTCAGGCACAGAGCGAGTATGCACGGTGGAATAAGCGGCAACACCGATTTCTGCCGACTCTATCATACCTCTTAGGGTTTCGGGATCCCTTGATTCACCGATTAAAATCACATCGGGGGCAGATCTTGTGGAGTTGCGAACTGCACTTTTAAAATCTTCAAAATGAAATGGAATATTACTTTGGGTTACAGGGCCGTTTGTATTTTTTATGGTGGATAAATCACTTTCAATGGGTGACTCATAGGTAATCACATGACGCCCTCCTTTTTCAATGATTTCACGCATAATTCCCGATAAAGTGGTTGATTTTCCGCTTCCCATCACACCTGTAACCAAAACAAGTCCGTTTTGGGGAAAAGCGGAGTCTAAAATTTCATCTTCAAGATAAAGGTCAGATAAGTGGGCAGGTTGAGGTGCAATAGCTCGAAAAATAATCCTTACTCCCGTTGCATATCCATGGGCAATGGGACTGGCATTTCCTCTAAATCTATGCCTTATGCCCCTTGATTCTTCAACATGATAGGCAAAATCATAATCTTTTCTGCCTGATTGAAGTGCAGCTCCTATTGATTTATTATTGGTGAAAGCTTCAAGGGCATAGATAAGCTCATCTGAACTGATAATTTTCTTTGTGGCTTTAATCCATTTACCATGCACTCTTATCCAAGCCACATTGCCCGAGCTCAAACTTAAATCGCTCATGTCATTTTTTGTTGCCCACAATAATAAGGAATTAAAATCCTTGGTAGTCCAACGTATTTTTGGTTCGTCCGGATACATATAAAACCTTTTATTTGTTTGGAATTTGAAATTTTGCAGGATTTGTAATTCTAAAAACTTTTTGTTCCAAAAACATTTTATTTCCTTCAATATTTGTCACAGGTAATGAAGATGACATGGAAAATTCATTAACATAATCTTTGGCAACAAGCAGATGATATAAAGTTATGCCTCTGTAATCACGAACTAAACGATTGATATTTACAATAAAAAGTTCATCTGCTTCTAAAATTCCTTTTGCCCAAGCTTCACGAATTGTTTTTTGCCAAAGGAAAATTTCTTTGGCATTTCTTGGCAAAACTGCTTTGCTTGGTTGTTCGGGATTTGGAAAAGCATTAACCATCATATAGGTTCGCCAATTTGGAATTGCTGTAATATATTTGGCAGTTTCCAAGATTTCAAAAACCTTTTTGGAAGTGGTGAGCAAATTATTATTTTCAAGTCTTAATGCATTTTCTGCCTTGGTGATTATCGGAGGCATAACCAAGGTTTCTTGATCATTAACCATTAAAAGCGGAGTAAAATTGAAGGCTGTATCAAGCAAATAAGCATATTGTTCAACTTCTGCCAAAAGTTTTTCATATCTCCATTTCATGGCAGTTTGAATGCCCACAAGTTGAGCTGCTTCTTCAATTGCCCTTGGTCTAAGCCCTTTGACTTCACTTTCAATTATTGAACTGAAATTTTTAATATTCAATAACTCACTTAATTCTTTTGGATCAGATTTTTTTGCCCTGTATTTTTTTTCATCATCAATAATTATGGTATAGGGCTCAACCTCTTTACTTTCTTCAATATTTTCTTCTGTAATTTTTTCAATTTCTGATTGCTCTGCTTGTTTTTTATTTGCACAACTTGTTGAAAAAATAAATATTATTAATAAAAGACATAATGTTTTTTTATTCATAGACACAGCCCCCATTATTTAGCATTTGGATAAGCTAAAGTAATTATTTGACTAATTGTATCAACTTTTACTTGAGCACTTAATCGTATTTGAGAGGCAATATCTTCAAGTAAACTATAGGCAGAAACATTTTTACCATAGACAACCACAGGAATTTCATAACTTGTTGAGCCGATTTCCCTATAGGCATAACCAATATCCAGACAAATATCTTTTAAAATTTCTTTGACAGAACCTGTCCAATTAATGTTAATTTTCTTATCAAGTCTTGGATCGGGAGGAGGAATTTTAACTTCTACCCCATGCCCTCTAAGCTCCGATAAAGTTGCAAGTTCAGAATGGGCTTTTTCCACTGCTTGCCCAAGTTGTCTTGCTACAAAATCTTGAGTTGATAAATTTTGAAATAAATTTTGGTCACTATTTTTATTTTTTGCAGAACAAGCGGTTAAAAATAACGCCATTATTATAAGTAATAATCTGTAATTTTTAATTTTCATCATATAATCCTTTTATGTATTTAATTAAATTTTTTATAAATGAAAAAAAATGAAAGGTATTTGGAAAAGCTGATGAATTGTTGTTTTTGTAAAACAAATATTCTCCATTTGGCTGTACTTATTCCTATAAATGAGCAAAAACACAAGAGAACACCCA
>CAYJGE010000055.1:0-17858 GCA_964369835.1 uncultured Mailhella sp. | reverse complement strand
TTGAAAAAGTTCTCCCCTCTCGAGCTCTCCCCCACAAAACTTTTTAATCACAATATATTAAAAAATATTTTTTTTATGTATAAAATTCCACCTTGGAAAAATCAATGAATAAAAAGTCAACTTCAAATAAGCAAGATTTCAAATTGCCCACCAATGTCAGCCTTTTTTTAGTTAATATTGAATATCAAAAAAGCATGTCACAAGCAACGGTTAAAGCCTATACAACTGATTTGGAAGAATTTGAAGAGTTTTTACAAACAAAAAATCTAACATTAACTCGCATTGAACAAATCACTAAATCTGAAATCATGGCCTTTTCCGTTCATCTTTACCAACAAAAACTGGCAAAAAGCTCTATTGCTCGCAAATTATCAACATTAAGAACATATTTTCGCTATTGCCTACAAAAAAAAATTATAAACTTAGACCCCACAGAACAAGTTCCAAACCCAAAACAAGATTTACACCACCCAAACATGCTAAACATTGATCAAACATTTCAATTACTTGACCAAGACAAGAATGAGCATGAAATAAATAATTCAGATGATAAAAATATTGAAAATGCAATATATTGGCGAGACATTGCATTAATGGAGCTTCTTTATGGTTCAGGTTTAAGAATTTCAGAAGCATTAGATTTAAATTTAATTGATTATCAAGACAGTAATCAAGTGATTAAGGTAATGGGAAAAGGTCAAAAACAACGTCTTGTACCATTAAGCCAAAATTGTAAAAAAGCCTTGGCAAATTGGCTTGAACTAAGAAATTTATTAATTAAAAATTTTAGAGAAATGGCTCTTTTTGTGGGAAAGCAAGGAAAAAGGTTAAACAGACGCCAAGCAAATCGCATTTTGGACGAACATGCCAAAGAAAAAATCAATACCCATATTTCCCCCCATGATTTACGCCATTCCTTTGCAACCCACTTACTTGAAGGCGGAGCTGATCTTAGAAGTGTACAAGAACTTTTGGGACATAGCAAAATAGCCACCACAGAACGCTATACCCACTTGGATATGGACGCATTAAGCCGAATTTATGATAATTCACACCCCTTGGCCAAGGGTCTTGTCAATCCTGAAAAAAAATAGCAGAAAGTTTAAAAACGTGGCAATCTCCCCATTTAAGGCTGTTTTAATTGTAAATTGTTTTAACATACCTTAAACCCAAACAGACCCACAAATGTTGTTTCAGAACATTTATGGGTCTGTTTTTTAGAGAAATAAATTTTATAAAAGGGATTTTATTATTTTCCATAAATTGACATGGAAAAAAATTCCCATGTCAATCAGATTTATTATCTCTTCATATTGATAACGGTTTCAAGCATGGTATCTGTTGTTGTAATTGATTTTGAGTTGGCTTGATAACCACGTTGGGTTGAAATCATATATACAAATTCAGTTGCCATGTCCACGTTGGATTGTTCAAGACTATAGCCTGCCACATTGCCAAGGCCTGCTGTTCCTGCTGCCCCTGATTTTGGACTTCCGCTATCTCTGGTTTCAGAGAAAAGGTTATTTCCTTCACGGCGTAAACCTTGGGTATTATTGAAATCATACATGGTTACTTGCCAAAGGGGTAGGTTTACACCATTGGAATATACGCCATATAAAACTCCGTCCGCATCAAAGTTCCAAGAAGTTAGGTTACCAAAACCATAACCATTTTGGCTGTTTGTGCTTGAGAATGAACCGCCTAGGTTAGTGGTTGCGGTTGATTCTATGACGGCAGGTTCTGTAAACTCAGCCAAGTTATTGGCATTGGCAGGGGTTGCACCTTGAACCAAGCTCAAATCTTCAGGATTTGAAGCACTGACTGTTGTTTGAACTGCTTTTGAAATGGCTGACATTGCAGCTGTACTTCCTGTGATGGCTGTCAAATTACCAAGACCATAGTTTTGTCCGTCAGGATCCTCATGTCCATCGGCATTGGTAACTGTTCCGTTTGCCGCTATGGTTATAGCCTGAGTTGCTCCCAATACTCCGCTGGGAATATCCAGAGGTAGTTTGCCAAGTCCAAAATTATTACCTGTTGGGTCTGTAAGACCTGCTGCATTGGTAACCTCACCTGTTGCAAGGTCAATCTTTACATCTTCAGTAGCACCTAGGGTAGGGGTAGGAACATCCACCGGACCTGCACCAAGTCCAAAATTATACGTATCAGCATCAACTGCACCATCAGCATTGGTTATTTCACCTGTGAGCAAATTAATATTGATTTTTTCAGTGGGAAATGTTCCGTCTACACTTTTGGCACTCAAAGTCACAGTATCAACACCATAGAATTGGATTGCTTGAGCATAGGTTGGTTCGTCAATATTAACAGCAGGGCTTCCGGCTGCCAAATCAGCTATAACTTTATTCATAATATTTTCTGCCAATGTTCCTGCATTTGGCAATGTTCCTGTACCGTTTACAATATACTGGGCAAAGCTAGTATCAAACTTACTTATAGTCGGGCTGGCAGCTGGGTTTAGACTCAAAAATTCAGGTCCTTTGGTTGGGTCTGAAAAATCATAATTTGGGTTAACCGCATAGGGTTCGGAAACAGCCATGGACCCCAAGGAATCTGTATTTTGCCAAGGTGAAGCAAGATTACTTGCCTTTACGCCAAAGTTTACTTCCATATTATATTTGGCACCGGCGGAAGTTCCTGAAGTTTGAGCATCCAAAACACCGCTAAAGTTTGCCACCACAATGGGATAACCATCATTGGAAATTGGAGCAGGTGTCCAATTGTTCATGTCAGTTGGGTTAAGATTTATCACACTTAAATCTTCCAAACCACCGGCAGGGTCATCAATTTGTTCAAAAGATGTGGGGCTGTTTTCAGGAGTTAGTCCGCCCCCCCATGTATAGGCTGTTTGGTTTTGTAAGGCACCGCCTGAATCAAAGGTTAATGTACCACTCATGAGCAGTCCGCCTGCTTCTGTGGTATTTACGTTTTGTAATTCACTTCCATTCCAGAATTGTCTGTTATCTTCGGCAGGATCTATGGTTACAATGTATTCCCACATTTCATCACCACTGCTGCCACCTTCGTAATCAGAAGGATTAATTCTGTCAAAATAAACAGTGGCAGTATGTTTAACCCCTGCTTCATCATAGATGGTAATGGTGGTTTGTTCCGCATAGGAAGATTGTGAGATTGCAGGTGTATTGGCTGTTGGAGGAGGTTGAGTTCCATTCCACATATCAAATAAGCCTGCAAAAGGATTGGTTGTATTTTTGGCATTATCTGCCCCATCTTGAGGCAAGTTAACGTTAAATGTCATGTTTGTTGTTTGTTGTGGGAAAACAGTAAAGGTGTCAAGTTGAATATCGGTTGGCACGCCTGTTCCTATGATTGGGGAAGTGCTGCCTGTTGTGGCACCAAGCAGAGGATTGGCACCAATGGCTTGTTGAACTCCGCCCTCATTTTCTACTTTCCAGCCTTGAAGTGCATAGCCGTTTGGATCAAGCAAATAACCGTCTGCATCAAAGCGGAAGTTTCCGGCTCTGGTATAATAGGCTTCTTCAGATCCTACGGGTTGAACTTGGAAAAATCCACTGCCACTGATGGCAAGGTCGGTTGACTCTTGAGTGGTTTCAAAGGCGCCTTGGCTAAAATTGCCCATGATGGCTCCAACTTGTACCCCAAAACCGTTTTGGGTTGCCCCTGCCAAACTATGGGTATCTTGGTATACAAAGTCTGCAAAGTCCATGCGTTGACCTTTAAAACCAACTGTACTGATGTTTGCAATATTGTTACCTATAGTATTCATCTTCTTACCGTGATTTAACAAGCCTGAAACACTTGTCCACATTGTTGCTGATAAACTCATAATAAACTCCCTTTCTGACTATCTAAAAAAATATATCATTTGTAAATTATTTGTATTAATTTGTGATTGCTGTCATCATTCTTTGGATACTGTTTTGAGCATTATTTGTTAAAGAATTGGTGGTATTATCTACAGCATTATTCAAACTTTCATTAAGAGCCGTATTAAAACTATCACCGCTTACCACATTTTGAGCTGTATTATTTACCACGTCGGCGACAGGGTCTGCTACGGGAATATCCGCCACGGGGCTATTGGCTGTTTGGGCTATGGTTTCCGTTTCAGGTGTTACAGATTCGGCTGCCACATTAACAGAATAACCTTCCAATATTTCAATGCTTATAAGTTCTTCGCCCTTATATGACCATTGTCCGTCACCCTCATCATTCCAATTTTCAAGCCAAGTGGGATCTGAAATATCTACTTTACCGTTTGAAAAACTAAGTCCCTTTGATTTTAGATCATCAACTGACTTAATATTCATGGCATCCTTACCCCTGATTACGGCTTCATAACCTGTGGCATTTGTGCCAATTTCTTCATCGGCAATAAGGAAGTCAAAACCGGAACCGCCGTCCACACTTTCATCATTAGGATCATAAACAATGATGTCGTCTCCGTCGCCTGCACTGATAATATCATCTTCGGCTTCTGTTCCGGGAATATAATCACTGCCGTTTGTTCCTGTAATCATTTTGCCATCGACTTGAACTTGAGCTTCCACAACTTCATAAATATTAGCTAAAGTTATGGATCTGCCGTCTGACATTCTTAAGAAGTATTCACCATTATAAAAACTTGTGCCTGTAACTCTTCCTGAAACCGATGCATCAATCATGACAGTATCACCATCGGCATTTTTGCCTGAAAAACTGGCTGCATAAACACCGTCAGCTGCTTCTGAACCTGTTGCAGTCTTTCCGTCCCAAATAAAATCTTGAATACCTGAAGATTTTGCACCCAAATCATAACTGGCAACAATTTGATTATTGGCATCAAAAATATTAACAGTGAGACTGGTGACTGATTCGGAGGCCGCGTATTGAATAGTTGAAATATTTGAGCCTTCCTTACTGATACCATAACCTCTGGCTGAAACTTCTTTACCAATATAACTTGTTACGCTAATACTGGTTTGATAGTCGGTTGAGGTAATCAAGTCACCTATTTTTTCATTGGTTTCCATGGATTGTTCAAGGGCTGTAAATTGAGCCAACTGAGCAATAAATTCTTTATCTTCCATTGGATTCAATGGATCTTGATATTGGAATTGGGTAATAAGCAATGTTAAAAATGCTTCTTGGTCCAATGAAGAATTTGCCCCTTCAGTAAGTACACTACTTCCTGAATCAAAATATGCACTATCCAGTGCTGTTGAACCTGATAGTTGACTCATAACAAACCTCGCTTTTACGGCATTTTTAGGCTACTACATATAACCTTGAGTTGGAATTTATTGCCGTATTATTTAGTATCTGACTATTATTATGCATATTGCGTGCCAAGTTTGCAGTGTCATTTATTCCCAGTTTATTTAAGTTTCTAATTCTTTCTAAATATTGACTATTTTCAAGCAAATCCCTTTGACTGTTATGACTGTTCATGCCTTGCCAGCCCTGTTTGGACTCTTCTTGTAAGCCCACTTCCACGGAAATTTTTTCAATCTTAAAACCTTGGTTTTCAAGTTCTGCCCTTAATGCGTCCATTTGAGTATTGATAAGAGCGGCACTTTCAGCTCTTTCAGCTCTGACCACGGCATTCATTTCCCCGTTATTGGAAGTTAAGCTAACTTGTAAGCTACCAAACTCAGCTGAGGTTAAAGAAACTTCTAAAGTCTTTAATCCATTCTTTGCCATGCTCAAAATGGAGTTTTGAATTTGGTTCTGAATTTCCAGCTCTGCACTTTGGGGGAAATTATTTCCCACTTGTCCCTTTTCAGAAGAGATTTGATTTGCAAAACTGTTCATTTTTGCCATGGAACCTGATTGAGCTGCACTTGCAAGGCTTACATCTTGCTTTTTGTTTTGCTTGGAATCAGAACTTTTTTCTTCACTCAAACTTCTGTTTTGGCTGTTATTTTCAGTTACTTTATTTTCAATTGTTCTGTTTTCGACAGTTAAATTATTTTTATTTTCTTGAACTTCATTGTTCTTGGTATTTTGCAATAAAGCATTATCATTCTTGCCCTCATTTAATTCCTTATGGGCAATTTCATCATTTTTTTGCTTTAAAAAGATGTTCTCGGCATTTACCTCTTCATCCTTATTTTGCAATTGACTTTGTAGTTGATTTTGCTCGCTAAAATATTTTTCAACTCTTGTTTTTTCTACAATACCTTGAGCTAAACTATTATTTTCTTGAACTAATTTTTTATTTTCAGATGTATCGGATTTATTTTCAAAACTACTCTTATCTGCCTTACTGTCTTCTTCAATACTGCGTCTGTTAAGTTGGTCACCCATGGCACGAGTTACGGCTGTATCTTCCATGATTACCTTGGATTGATTGACAGATTTGCTTTCAAGCATGCTGGATTGTCTTTCCTTTTCTTCCCTTTGGGCGGCATCACGCACAACAGATTTCAAATTCTTTTCAAGGGAAGCTTCAAGCTTACTTTGTTGATTTTGTTCATTTTCTATAAAAGCAGATACATTTTTGAAAAGTTCATCAACTTCACAACTTGTTAAACTTTTATTGGTAAAACCTTGTCCATGCTCAACAAATCCTGTAAGACTGCCTTCATTCAATCCAAGCACCTTGCCCAAGACTGCAAGTTCATCTTCACTAAGGGCTGCACCGCTTTCTTTTAAGGATGTCATGGTGGACTCAAGGGCATTTTTTGAGGATCCAAAACGCATAATATTATAGATTTTGTCAGGAGTTTCAGGTTGTAATTTAAAACTTAAATTTTGCAAAACAGTTAATTCTTGATCTGTGAGTTCAACATCTCCACCTTGCAAAACTTGCCTAAGTTCAGACATTAATTCCTCAAGAGAAGTTCCGCCGATTTTATTTTTCAAATCATGTAAAATAGCAATGGCTTCATTATTTACGCCATCTGCCTGTAGAGCATCACTAAGTTCTTGAAGTTCATTGGAATTAAGCCTGATTGGTTGAGGGACAAATAAGGAATGAGCCACTACATTTTCAGTATAAGGACTATTGGAATTATTACTGTTTTCATTATATTCATCAAATTCCAAATCTTGATCAAGATTTAGCTCTGTTTGCAATGAATCAAGAAAAGAGCTTTGGCTCATGTCCATAGCCATTGCCGCATATTGCGACATATTTATATTTGAATTGGTGGGCATAATTTGCATAGTAAACTCCTTTGCCTACTATTATTCAAAATTTATGCCAGTTTTACTTTTTTATTCATATTGTAAAACACGTTATTCCAATTTGGGGGCTTTGCCCCCAAACCCCCGGCAAAGGGCCCCCTTTGCAAACCACAATGATTTTTTCAAACTTTGTTTGAAAAAATGGCAAAAACAAGAAATTTTCACTAATCAATTGTGATAAAAATATCTTTTAATGTAAGAATTGGAATAACGTGTATTGTAAAAAGTCTTTCAAAATTTTCAAATTGACAATACTATCTTATTGTTATAAAATAATTTAATAAATTGCAAAATATTTTGAATTTTAAAAACCATCTTTTAATTTTAACTATGTAAAAATTTTAATGTATAAATTTTATGGAAAGGTGAAGTATGACTTTATTTTGGATAATAACTTGGGCTTTACTTTTGGTTTTTGAATTTATTTCCCCCTTATTCTTCTGTATATTTCTTAGTTTTGGGGCATTAAGTGCTCTTTTGGTTGCTTGGTTTGGCTATGATTTAATTTGGCAACTTATTTCTTTTTCTGCTGTTTCCATTATCTCCATATTGGTTTTAAGAAAGGCTTTAAAGTCTGTTTTTTCAGGAAAAGAACAAAAAGGTTCAGAGCAAACTCACCCCCTATACGGACAATATGGAAAAGTAATTAAAGCAATTGAAATAAATGGAATCGGTGAAATCAGCGCCGGTGGCAGTTTTTGGAAAGCTGTTTGTGACACAGCCCTTACAGAGGGAAGTGAATGTATTGTTGAGGGTAGTTTGAGTAATGATGCTCTAATTTTAAAAGTGAAACCTGTTTAATGATTTTATTTAAGGAGGCCTTATGGATTTTTTAGATTTTGCAGTTTCAGATACATTAATTTTTTTGGGTGTCATAGTTTTTTTAGTGGTAATCACATTGACAAGAACCGCAAAAGTCGTTCCAAACCAGACAGCATTTGTTGTGGAAAGGCTTGGTAAATTTAATAAGGTGCTTTTTGCCGGATTTCATATATTAATCCCCTTTGTGGACAGAATAGCATATAAACGTTCATTAAAAGAACAAGTTCTTGATGTTCCCGAGCAAATGTGTATTACCAGAGACAATGTCAGTGTAACCATTGACGGTTTTATATACTTACAAGTCATTACCCCCGAAAAATCAGCCTATGGTATTGATAATTATAGTTATGGAGCCGTTCAGCTTGCTCAAACCGCCCTTCGTTCTGCCATTGGTAAGATGGAGCTGGACAGAACCTTTGAAGAACGTTCAAAAATTAATCATGAAGTTGTGGAAGCTCTTGATGTGGCAACCTCACCTTGGGGAATTAAGGTTTTGCGTTATGAAATTCGTGATATAAAACCACCCCATAGCGTAATGGAAGCCATGGAAAAACAAATGCGAGCAGAAAGGGAAAAAAGAGCTGTTATTGCTCAATCTGAGGGGGAAATGCAATCCCAAATCAATTTGGCAGAGGGAGCGAAAGCGGCAGCCATTGCCCAATCAGAAGGGGAAATGCAAGCCATTAAAAACCAAGCAGAGGGTGAAGCCTCACAAATTTTAGCCCTTGCCACAGCCACAGCTGAAAGTATTCAATTAGTTGCAGAGCAAATAAATAGAGAAGGTGGATTTACAGCCGCTCAAATCAGAGTTGCTGAATCATATATTCAACAATTTGGTAAGATTGCCAAGGATAGCAATACAGTGGTGGTGCCGGCCAATGTTTCCGATGCGGCAGGTATGATTGCAAGTGCTATGCAAATTATAAATAAAACAAAACAGTTATAATTTTTTTGTTTTTTAATCGTTCTTCAGCTCATAGCAATATACACCTTGTATTTTGCTATGAGATTGACTAAGCCTCACTACCACGTCAATCCGCTTGTGAAATTTACTTTCAAAAAAAATAATTATTTTAAAATCTATTTTTTAAAAACATTTATAAAACAATATGCTAGAAAAATTTGTTTTTTAAGGAAAGGGGGAGTTTGAGGGGGAAAAACTCGTTTTTTTCAAAAAAACGTGGTTTTCCCCCTCAAAAAGCACAAAAACGGATTGACGTGGCCTCACTACGAACTTTCACCTTTAGATATATACCATACTCGGCACACCAAAAAAAGCTCTAAATAATTACATTATTTAGAGCTTTTTTTTTACATATACAAGTTATTCATACTAATTAAAACTATAAGTATATTCATCATAAGTAGATTCTTCACCTGGTTTTTTCAAATCAATCTTTACAAATACAGCATCACGTTGTCCTTCTCCCTTTGGAATTTCGGTATCTCTGGCAGTAAAAACGTCTTCAATGATGGCTTTTCTAATGTCTTTTTGATTATTTGTATCACCTTTCCACTCTATTAATCTACCCGCATTATCATAAGTATATGCATAAACATAGATTGAACTATTTTGTACATCATAGGGTAGTTCTCCGACTTCACCTTTGGCAAACTCATACCAGCCATCGGTGATCCAACCATCTCCGTCAACAAATACAATAACGGCAGCATAAATTGTGCTATAGTTAGAATTATTTTTAAGACTAATCACTGTTGCATGTGCAGCGCTTGATAAACTAAAGAACAATCCTAAGCCAATAATAAAAGAAAAAAGTTTACGTTTCAATTTAAATCTCCTTTAAATCCTTGTTAAATGGTTATTTGTGAAAAAATATTTAATATTTTTTCACAAACTTTGGAACTTATAGTATTTTCATAAAAAATAACCATGGCTTATGTATAAATTATTTTTTGACTATTGTAAAACTTAAAATTCTGATTTAATCAAATTTTAATCTAAGACCTTAGATATATACCTTTTTTTAAATTTTTTATCTCTTTTTCAAAATGAATAAGCCCAAACATGCCCGGGTGCAGTGTATCAACCTTCAAACCTTGATGATTTGTAAAACTATAAGTATTGGCTTCTAAAAGTGGTCTAATCATACCGGGTAAAAGAACAGAAGCGGATTTTTCTGATTTAAATGTGCTTCTAACCTTAATTTCCCATGTGTTTTCAGAAACTTGATCTCCCAAAAAACCAACTATAGGTCTTAAAATATAATCATTGGGAACTTTTTCCTCTTTTCTTTCGGGTAAGAAGAAGCCACTTGTGAAAGGACGTAAGGGACGTGAGCCTGTGTTGTAAAGTTCATTCATAAAATCATCAATTGAAAAATCATTTTGAACTTCATTCTTAGGGCTAATTCCATTTTTTTGGGCATAAAAATCAATGGCTGTGCGATAAACATCTGTCACTTGTGCCACGTATGAAGCACTCTTGGTTCTACCCTCAAGTTTTAATGAAAAAGCTTGCATTTTGATCAATTCGTCCATATATCTGATTAAACAAAGATCAGACGGGGCAAACATGGAACTATAATTTTCATCTTGTTCAATGAGCCATGTGTCATCGCCTTGTCTCATTTTTTCTTCCACACTAAGGCTTAGATTTTCAAGTTTCACACCCTTATATTCAAAACGACAAGGCTGTGTGCATTGCCCAAGATTGGCAGGTCTTTTATTCATCCAAGCCGAAAGCAGGCAATGCCCCGAAAGAGCCAGACACATGGCACCATGTACAAAAACTTCAAATTCCATATTGGGGAAATTTTTAATTAAATTTGTCATTTGCTCTTGTCCCAGTTCCCTTGCCAAATTAATTCTGCTTACCCCTTGAGCCATCCAAAATTCAACGGCAGCTCCGTTTACCGAATGGGCTTGAGTAGATAAATGAATTTCAAATTGAGGACAGATTTTTTTTGCCAACCATAAAACGCCCGGATCGGCTATAATTAGAGCATCAATCTTTGTGCTTGCCAAAAATTCCAAAACTTTTTCAAGTTCAGGCAGTTGATAATCATAGGGCATGGCATTGATACAGTAAAATACTTTGACATTTTTAGCATGGGCATCATCAATGGCTTTGAGCAATTCTTCATTTGAAAAAGCATCACATTTTGCCCTTAAAGAAAATTCCTTACCGCTAAGATAAACTGCATCGGCTCCGTAAATAAGAGCGGCATCAAATTGTTCTCTGCCTCCGGCAGGTATAAGTAGTTCAGGTTTAATCATTTTATATCTCTTATTATTTTATTTGAGAAAACTTTAAAAATTCATTTTATATTTCTCGATATTTTATTGAAAATTATCTTTCCCTAAAAGCCCTTTGCTGAGTTTTAAGCAAGGGTTTTAATATATAATTTAAAATACTTCTCTTGCCTGTGATAATATCAATTTCAGACATCATTCCTGCCAAAATTGGCAATTTTTTCTGATCATGTTCCAAAAAAGAGCTATTTGTTTTTATTTTTACTTGATAAAAAATATCACCTTGTTGGTTTTCAAGGGTATCGGCACTTATGGTTTCCACCACGGCGTCCATACCTCCATAAATAGAAAAATCATAGGCTGTCAAGCGAACTTTTGCCCTTTGTCCGGGGTAGATGAAAGCAATATCGGCTGGGCTGAATTTTGCCTCAATAATCAGGCTGTCATCCAAGGGAACTATTTCCATAACTGTTTCCCCCGGTGTAACCACTCCGCCAAGAGTATTGGCAAAAATAGTTTTCACTATTCCGTTTACAGGTGAACGCATTTCTGTTCTTCTGACTCTGTCATCACCTGCTGTCAACAGCTCTTTTAAAGCTAATAGTTGTATTTGAATTAGATTTAACTCTTCCCTTGCTTCTGATTCAAGTTCGGCTCTGTGCAGGTTTTGTCTTTCTTCGGCTTGCCTTGCTTCCGATTCCAGCCTTGGAATGGAGTGATCCATGCTTGCAAGTTCAGCGTTAATGCTTTGAATTTCCTGTTCAATATTTAAAAAATCAAGTTCCGAATAGGCTTTGGCCCTTAATGCTGTCAGTGCTAATTCCCTTTGCTTTTCAATAAGTTTTAGACTGGCTTGTAATTGTTTTTTCTTTTCTGAAAGTTCGGCTGCTTCTCTTCTTTTCGACTCACTTTGTAAGTTTAAAACTTCAAATTCCGATTTTTGTTTTATTCTTGCGGCAGATAACATATCATTTTGTCTTTTAACAAGTTCGGGCACAGCCAAAACGGCATCGCTATAAATGGGCTTTGAATCGGAAATAAGGGCTTCAAGTCTGGCAATGCTTGCTTCATGTTCAAGACTGCGAATTAAATTTTCTCGGTATTGACTGCCGGCTGCTTCATTATCAATTTGCATTACAATTTCGCCTTGCTCAACCCTTTGTCCTTCCTTAACAAAGATATTTTGCACAATTCCACCCTCTAGATTTTGAATAAGTTGAACCCTTTGGGAGGGTACAACTTGCCCCATACCTCTGACAGCTTGATCTATTTCTGTAAAATATGCCCATATAAAAAATATAATCAAACTTAAAAAAGTCAGTCTGACAAGCCAAACAGATTTTTTACTAACCCTGATTTCAAAATCTTCAAAATCATTGTTTTTTGATTTAAAATCTTTTGGCTTGGAATCGGATAATTTTTGTTCACTTAATTGTTTATTCATATTATTTTAATTTTTTCCAATGCTTGTTTTCTGGATCCTTCCCAAATGAATTGCCCCTTTTCAAGAACAACAACCCTATTGACCATTTCTAACATGGCCGGTTTATGGGTAAACAGTAAAAATGTTTTATTTTCAATAATAGAGTTTAAGCGTTCAATCAATTTTTGTTCTGATTTTATATCAAGTTGGGCAGAGGGTTCGTCCAAAATAAGAATTTGCGGCTCATTCAAAATAGCCCTTGCCAAGGCAACAGCTTGAGCTTGTCCACCTGAAATTCCTGTGCCTTGTTCACCAAGGGGTAAATTCAAACCCAGGGGATGATCACCGGCAAAATCCATCACTCCTGAAATTTCGGCAGCTTTATAAACCAATTCTTCGGGGCAAGTTGTATCCTTAGCCCAAGCCATGGCTATATTTTGGTATAAACTACCTTTAAAAATATGTATTTCCTGCGGAAGATAACCAATATTGTTGCGGTAGGCTTGCATGGGACTTTTGGCTAAATCAAGTTGTCCAAGTCTAATTTGCCCACCCGTGGGTAAATATAAGCCGGCCAACAGGCGAGCAAGACTAGATTTTCCCGAACCTGTTGAACCTAAAAAGGCCACCTTTGCCCCCGGTGTAATTTTCATATTAATATTGTTTAAAGCCATGATACTACTTTCTTGGCTTGGGTATGAGAAGCTGACATTTTCAAAATTTATATTTATCGGTATGGTATTGGAAATAAAATCATTTTCTGAATTTGGATTTTCTTTGGGCAAGTGCATTAATTTGTCATATTGATTCAATATTATTTTTGCTCTGTGATAGGATGTTAAGATATTGATTAAGCCATTTAATGGAGCAGAAATTCTACCAAATATAATTACACAGGCAATTAACCCACCTGTGGTCAAATTACCCTCAGTAATTTGATATACACCTAATATTACAAGGCTTATAGTTAAAATGAGATTAATAAACATGAAAAAATGGGCTGTGAGGGCATTTTGTTTTTTAGCCTCAACATTGCTATCAGCCGATTTTATTAAAATTTCTTCCCATTGTTTTAGCAACTCATTGGTAAGATTACTTATTTTAACTGTTTCCAAACTTGAAATTATTTCTGTTAAAAATGATTGTTTTAAACTATTTGCATACATTTGATTTTTTGAATATTTGATAAAAGAAAATTTTGCAAAATAAGTAAAAACAAAAATTAATGGAATGGCAATTAATGGAATAAAACCAAGATTTCCACCCAAGAAAAAAATTAAAGTTATAAATAAAATAATAAAGGGTAAATCGGCCAAGGCCAATAATGTGCTTGAGCTAAGAAATTCCCTGACATATTCAAGTTCTCGAACCCTGCTGATTAAAGCTCCGACTGTTGAAGTTTCCTTGTTTTTATAAAGAAAGTCCAGCCTGACATCAAAGAGGTTTTTAAGAAATATTCTTTGCAATTTAATATCGGCATTTCTGCCTGCCATATCCACAAAATATATTCTGGTCATTCTCAGAATAAAATCTAAAATTGCAACAATAAACATGCCAATTGCCAAAACCCATAAACTTTCAAAGGCAGAGTTGGGAATTATCCTGTCATAAACATTCATAATAAATAGGGGCATTGTTAGACTAAATAAATTTACTATGATTGAGGCAATAAATACATTAAGATATAAATATGAATATTTATTTATTATTTTCCAAAAAGAATTATTTTCCATTATAGAGACCTCTGCACAATTATTAATTTTTAATAAAAATCTGTTTTTAGAATGAAATTTTTTATTTTTAGATAAATTTTTGTGCAAATGAAATTTTTTATTTTTAGATAAATTTTTGTGCAGAGCTAAAAGACACTCCAAAAAAATTTTTTAGGGCAATCATTTAACGACAAAAGCGTGCCCAAGAAATTTCTGTTGTTTCTATTCTTGCCAAAAAAATCTTTTGTCGGTCGTGTTTACGGTGTAAACACTCCATGAAACCTTTGCACAATAAATTGTGCAGAGATTTCTTATATTTTTTTCTGATTTTATTGTTTTTATTTAAAATGAGACCTCTGCACAAGTTATTATGCAGAGGTTTTTTATAAGAGCCACGTCAATCCGCTTGTGAAATTTACTTTCAAAAAAAAATTATTTTTAAATCTATTTTTTAAAAACATATATAAAACAATATGTTAGAAAAATTTGTTTTTTAAGGAAAGGGGGAGTTTGAGGGGGAAAAACTCGTTTTTTTCAAAAAAACGTGGTTTTCCCCCTCAAAAAACACAAAAACGGATTGACGTGTTATAAGAGCAAACTTTTTCTGTTTTAAGGATTAAAATTCCAAACCAAATCATTTTTATTAGATTTATTTTGCATATCTTTTTGGACTTGTGCACTATTTATTCCAATGGAGTCCAAAAGTTCGCCTGTTATGGCAAGTATTCGATATTCTCCGAGCAAAGCATCTGTTTTACTAATTTCATTTTCCACAAGACTAAAGAAATATTCACTTTCTGCATCTAAAACCGAGAGCAAATCTTTTTTGCCCACTTCAAATTGAATTGTATAATTTTGCTTGGCCTTTTTAGCTGATTGAGCAGATTTATTATATAGATTTGCCTGTTCTCTTGCATGCTTAACTATAATAAAGCTTGTATGCAATTCTTGGCTTACTTCGTCCATGGTGCTGATTAAATCCTGACGAAGTTCCTTTACTTTGGCTGTACTTGCTTTAACTCTGGAAACATCGGCACCGCCCTTAAAAATATTCCATTGCATATTAAGAGCAACAGACCAAGTTAATTCCTTATTATTTCCCATATAATCTTTATCTATAAAATTACTTCCGCCATTTAAACTAAATTTGGGATAAAAATTTGCTTTATTGCCATCTACTTCAGCAAGTGCACTTTCAATGGAAACCATGGCTGATTGTATACGCATATTTTTATTTACACTAATATTCTTGGCCTGTTCTTCATTTTGATATTGAACTTTAGGAAATGAAACATTTGCCAAATCAGTGGGAGCAGTTCTGCCTGTTACTTTCAAATAGGTAATATTTGCTGTTTCAAGTCCTTGTTGGTGCAAATTTAAAGTTGCTTCTGCTCTTTCAAGGCGACTTCTTGCCAAATCAAGATCACCTTGACTTGAAAGACCTTGCCTTACCCTTGCTCCAAGTAGGGCTAAAATTCTTTTATGTTCTTTCACATTATTTATTGCCAATTTTACAAGGTTTTGCCTGCGTAAAATGTCAATATGAGAACTTATTGCCGAGTAAGCGAGGGAATTGGCTGCATCCATAAGCTGCCATGACTTATATTTTAACTCTTCGGTTTTGGCTCTGACTTCTGCTCTTGTTTTACCGCCGTCCCAAAGCATTTGATCTATTTGAATACCGGCATCATAATAACTTACAACATCATTATCAAGTTTATTACTGCGAGTAAACAAGTCATCATTTTGCTGATATCCACCACCTGCCCAAACACCTATTGAGGGAAAATAACCTGCCCTTGCCTCTTTAATATTATAAACTGACTCTTCTCTGGACTCTTTGGCAGATTTAATATTAGGACTATATTCAAAGGCATATTTTAATGTTTCTTCAACTGTTACTCTGGCTTTGGCAAAATCCGGAGTAAAAGATATAAAAGAAATTATCCCAAGTAATGTTATTATCTTGCTGATTTTCATAGTAAATACCATTTTATAATTATAAGGTTAATATTTTAAAGAAAAACATAGAATAATTGAAAATCTTAGTCAAGCAAAGTTTTCATGGCAATAAAAAATTTTTAGCCATAATACCGTGTTTATCGGCATGGATTTTGAGATTTTCCCATGGAAATGCGATATGCCCTGCCTGTTTGATGCAAGATAATAAATGTTTGGCATTTATAAAATTTCCATCAATATTTAAAAGCTCGGCAAAATAATTAATAATAGCTTGGGAGCTGATTTTATTTTCTCTTAAATAAGCTAAACTCATACTATTATGTCTTTTTGCCAGCCTTTCACCGTTTTCATCAAGCAATAGAGGAATATGAGCAAAACTTGGACTTTTAAAATTAAACAGTGAATATAAGTAAAGTTGACGTGGAGTTGAAGTTAAAATATCATCTCCTCTGATTATTTGATTAATTCCCATGTCCATATCATCACAGCTGACAGCCATTTGATAGGACCAAACTCCATCGGAACGTTTTAAGGCAAAATCACCTCCACATTCCAAAAGAGAAAATTCCTGTTTTCCATGAATTAAATCATTAAATTGATATTTTTCATGCTTGGGGCTGAATTGATTTTCCGATTTTTTTTCTTTTGATTTACTTGGATAATCACCGATTAACTTTATATAATTGGTAAGTTTTATTTCTTCCCTTGGAAGTACAAAAGGAGGGCAAGCAATTCTGATACAAGCATTTTTTGACTTTTCTAATTTTTCTTGTTCTTGCTTGGTTAAATTTCGGCAAGTTCCAAGATAGGGAGCACCCAAGTCAGGCATAATAAAGCGATGTTTATTTTTAATGCTCAAGTCAAAATTAACATATCTTTCCTTTTGAGGAGCATTTGCCAAATCCCTAAGCTCTTTGCGGCTGCAATAACAAGAATAGGTTAACGGTAATATGTTCTTTAATTTTTGTTCATAAATTTCAAATCGTTCACTTTGCCAAATAATTTCCCCATCAAAATCAAGCCCAAGCCACTTCAAATCATTAACAATATTATCCGCAAAATGCTTTTTTGAACGGTCTTTGTCAATGTCTTCCATTCTTAAAAAAAGAATACCCCGATCAAAACGATTTGCCAACCATGCCAAGAAAAAAGACCAAGCATTTCCAAGGTGTAAAAAGCCTGTTGGGCTTGGTGCAAGCCTACCTATTGTTTTGTATTTTTGATTTTGCATTATCCCACTTAATTCCGAATTGAGAGAGGAAACACTTGATCGGCTAATTTTTTATTTTCTTGAGGGGGGAACCCCATTTTTGTAGGCAAAAATGATGTTCCCCCCTCAAACTCCCCCCCTCCTGAAAAACCAAATTTCAACTACGCTATTTTTTAATTTAAAATAATATAATAAGAGAATTTATTAATAATATATTTTATTGTAAAAAATTTAAAAAGTTATTGAGGTTTGCAAAGGGAGTCACTCACGCCATTATATTGCTATTTGATAAAATGTTTTTTAAGGAAAGATGAGATAGACCCGCCCCCATGGCGAACTTGTC
>CAYJGE010000054.1:0-18131 GCA_964369835.1 uncultured Mailhella sp. | reverse complement strand
TTCAAAAAAAACGTGGTTTTCCCTCTCAAGAAAAATTAGATGCGTTGCCCCTGCCTCAATCCGGACTCACGTGGGGAGTCACTCCCTTTGCTGGGGGTTTGGGGGCAAAGCCCTCAAATTGGAATAACTTGTTATAACAAGGGGTTTTCCCAATTAAATTCGCTGGCATCTCTTTCTTGTTCTTCTTTGCAATATTCTTCCATTACTGCAAAGAAGCTATATCCTGCGTGTTCAAGTTCAGCTCTGTGATCTTTAAAATCCATTGGCCATGAGGGGTAAATCCAAGTATTTTGTCCGTATTTACGAGTCCAAAACTGTTCTTTCTTTGGGCTTGTAAAGGTCATATTATGCTTTAAATATTGTGGTTCATGTCTTGATAAGCCCATTGGAAAAAATCCTTCAATGATAAAGCCTAGGGGGAGACAGGATTGTTTTGGTAGTAATAAATAATCTTGCTTTGATAGTTCCGGACTGACAATGGCGGCATTAAAACCAAGGTTTTTTAAAATGCTGATGCTTGCGGCATTGGAAATATTACAAAAAGGACCTGCGATCAGATTGAATTGACGATCGGTCTGATTGCTTTTTCCACCTCTCGGAACTTTGATTTTATGGCTTTGATTGTTAGGAACATGTTTTTTAATATCTTGTTCTTCATTTGGTAAAAATAATTGTTCATATTGTGCTTTAAAAATAGAATTATTCATAAAAAAAGCAATTTGCCATGGTTCATTGCAAACAAATTGAGTTGAACCACTGTTTATGGCTTCATTAATTGTTCTTTGCCAAACATGTTCTTCATTTGTCCAAATAACGGGTGGAAGCCACCAAGAAATTCTGGGAGCCAGAGTTTTGGAAACGGCTCTGACTGTTGAGGGGCTAAGCCAAAGCCCTGTCAGAGATGAGCGTGCGGCCCGTGTTTCTTTTCCTTGGGGTAAACTTGCCCTAAGCCTAATATTTAAATGATTTCTTTTGCCAATCGGTCTTGGTAGATTGGGAGTAAATTCAACAGGACTGGCTTGTGTGGCTTTGCTTGCATTTAGTTTCTTTTCCCAGCTGTTTAATTCTTTAATCAGCTCAGGTTCACGCCTATCAATTAAATAAACAGGGGTACCTGATTTGGGTGTTTTACTGCGTTCCAATTTTAATGTGTATGAGCCGGCTTTGGGAACTTGACGAGTAATTGGCAAAACATTATACCAAGTATCATCTTCAAAACCAATGCGGATTAAATCCCTGTTTAATAAGGGGATTCTTGGTTTAAAATAGGGTGGTGAGAGATTTGGTCTTGATTTTTGTTCATTTTTCTTAGTTTTTTTATCTGTTTTTTTAGATGATTTTTCTTCTTCTACCAAATCAAATTGGATTTTCCCAACCAAGAGACCTGAACCTGTATTTTCATTGGGTATGGTAATATGGATTGGATTTTGGGGCAAAAATGTTCCATGGGTAGATGGTCTGCCAAGGGCCATTTCTAAAAGTGCTTCCGCTTCTTTTCTGCCATGATTTCCCTCATCTCTTAGAATTTTATAGGCCATTACAGTGTGATAGACATAATGGGGTCCTTTTTTACGGCCTTCAATTTTCCAACAATTTATTTTTGAAATGGGCAAAAGTGATTTTACCAAAACATCTAAAGATAAATCTTGAGAAGAAAAATAGCGTCCTTGATTTGATCTTTGACTGTAAATTCGTCTGCAAGGTTGAACACAACGCCCCCTAAGTCCGCTTTTGCCACCCATATAACTTGACCAATAGCAGCGCCCGGAAACACAGTAGCAAAGAGCACCGTGCACAAAAAGTTCCAAATCAATTTCTGTCGGACAGCTTTTGGCAATTTGATGTATTTCATCAATATTAATTTCTCTTGGCAAAATAACTCTTTTTGCTCCAAGCTTAGCTGCAATTTCAAGGGCTTTTGGATGGGTTAAATTGGCTAAGGTTGAAAGATGAAGTTCTCCTTCAAAGCCTGCTTGTCTGGCAATTTCTACAAGGCCAAGGTCTTGCACAATAATTGCATTTGGTTTTACATCACGAGCCAAGCGTTTCATTAAACGGCCGGCAGTTGCCATTTCATTTGGTTTAACCAATGAATTGAAAGCAATATTTACTTTTTTATCATGTTCGCCGGCTAGATTGACCATACGAGATAATTCAGTTGTGCTAAAATTATCTGCACCTGCTCTGGCTGAAAAATGCTTTAGTCCCACATAGCAAGCATCTGCTCCTGCTGCCAAAGCAGCCAAGAAAGATGACATATCTCCTGCCGGAGCAAGAATTTCAGGCTTTTGCACTTCTTGAATATTTTGATTTAAATTAATCTCTTCCAATAAAGTCGGTCTGGAAAATCCATCAAATAATACTTTTTCTTCAATAAATTCAATTTCCGGTTTTTCTTGCACTGTTTTTGAAACAGGAGTTTGCTTAAAGTTTTTTTCAAAACTATTTTTTCTATGTTTTTGTTTATTTACTTGGGAATGTTCGTCTTTTGGCTTAAAACTTTTTTCAGAATTATTTTTTCTATGTTTTTGTTTACTTGTTTGAGAATGTTCGTCTTTTGAACTGTTTCTCTTATTTTTTTGCCCTATTTTTTTTTGATTATTTTTCACAAAAACCTCGTATAAAAAGCCTTTATCCGATTGGAAAAGGCTTTTAGTTCAAAATATATTATAATTATTCAGTATAAAATTTTAAAATAAATAAAATTGCCAGAATAATCATTAAAGGATGAAGATCCCTATAACGCTTACAACAAATTGCCATTATGACATAGGATACAACGCCCCAAGCTATTCCGTGGGCAATACTATAAGTTAAGGGCATTCCCAAAAATGTAACAAAAACAGGGATACTAACCACATAGTCTTCAAAATTAATCTCGCAAACTTCCGAAAACATCATTAACCCAACCAAGACTAAAATGGGAGCTGTGGCATATTTTGGAATAGCTAAAAAGATAGGAGAAAATAGTATTGAAACCAAAAATAGGCAGGCAATAACAAGGGCTGTTAATCCTGTTTTGCCGCCAACGGCTACACCTGCCGCACTTTCCACATAGGAAGTTACTGTTGAAGTGCCAAGCACAGCACCAACGGAAGTTCCCACTGCATCTGCCATAAAAGCTTGTTTGGAATTGATTAATTGTCCGTTGCTATCCAATAATTTCGCCTTGGAGCCTATTCCTGCCAAAATACCCACCGTATCAAAAAGATCGATAAACAGAAAAGTAACCAAAACAAAAGCCATGTCGGCAGTGAAAACCTGAGAAAAATCAAATTGTAAAAAAGTTGGGGCAATACTGGCAATATTAAACAAGTTTTCTGAATTAAAACCCGAAAGGTCTGTCACATTAAATGGTATTCCGATTAATGTGGCCAGGATAATGCCATAAAGCAAGGCACCTTTTACTTTATAATATAATAAAATCCCTGTAATAAAAAAGCCGGCAATGGCAACAATGGAAGTATAGGAATTTAATGCCCCAAGGGTCACTAAGGTCACATCATGACGAACAATTATTCCGGCTGATTGTAAACCAATAAAGGCAATAAACAAGCCAATTCCGGCTGAAATCCCTTTTTTTAAATCAAGTGGTATGCACTTTAAAATTGAATCACGAACATTGGTTACGGTTAATAAAATAAAAATTAAACCTTCCAAAAAAACAGCAGTTAAGGCAAATTGCCAGCTATAGTTCATGCCAAGCACAACACCAAAGGCAAAAAAGGCATTTAAACCCATTCCGGGGGCAAGTCCAATGGGGAGTTTTGCATAAAGTGCCATAACCAATGTTGCTATGGCAGAACTAAGGGCTGTTGCTGTAAAAACAGATCCCATATCCATGCCTGTTTCACCCAAAATGCCCGGGTTAATGGCAAGAATATAGGACATTGTCATAAATGTGGTAAAACCTGCCAAAATTTCTGTTCTGATTGTTGAACCATGTTCTTTGATTTTAAAAAACCGATCTAAAAAACTTCCACCTTGATTAATCATTTTCTTTCCTTTACACTAATAAAATCTTTAAATTCAAGATATTTATCATATCAGTTGAACTTGGACGCCATAATTGCGTTTATTCAAGGCAATTTAATCTATTTTATAAAAGAGAGCAAGAATAAATATATGCAAATATTTGAAATTTAAAGTATGCAATATTTAATAAATCTCAACTCAATTAATTTCAATTAATTTGTATTGACTTAATTATTAATAACTATTTTAATAAAATCAAAGCAGATAGTTTGATTGTTTTATGATTTAAAAGGTGTGATTTATTAAACTTCATTTAATTTATAACAATTATTGAGAGGAAAATATGAGAGGCGAATATCGACTTGAACATGATTTTTTAGGTGAAAGAAAAATTCCGGCAGATGCTTATTATGGAATTCAAACATTAAGAGCCATGGAAAATTTCTATATTTCAGGTTCTCAATTATCTGAAAACCAAGATTTAATCAGAGCCTTGGCCTATGTTAAAAAAGCGGCAGCAAAAGCAAATACAGAACTTGGAGTTCTTTCCGAAGATTTGTGCGATCATATTTGTAAAGCTTGTAACGAAATTATCATGGGGCGTTTGCATGATCAATTTCCCATTGACCCCATGCAAGGTGGGGCAGGAACTTCCACTAATATGAATGCCAATGAAGTAATTGCCAACAGAACGCTTGAACTTATGGGGCATCAAAAAGGGGAGTATCAATATTGTCACCCCAATAATCATGTTAATCTATCCCAATCCACAAATGATGTTTACCCAACAGCTTTTAGACTTGCTCTTTATTCAAAACTAAAAAGATTAACTGAAGATGTGCAATATTTACGTGATGGTTTTTTTAGAAAAGCAGAAGAATTTTCAGATGTTATAAAAATGGGTAGAACCCAATTACAAGATGCTGTGCCCATGACTTTAGGCATGGAATTTGGCGCCTATGCCACCACATTAACCGAAGAAATGGTCAGGCTTGAAGAAACAGCCAAATTACTTTTGGAAGTTAATATGGGAGCAACAGCCATTGGAACCGGAATTAATTCCCCGGGCGGTTATGCCAAGATATGTCTGAAATATCTTAGGGAAACCACAGGACTTGATGTTAAATTGTCTGAAAATTTAGTGGAAGCAACTTGGGACACAGGTGCCTATGTTCAAGTTTCAGGTGTATTAAAAAGAACAGCCACAAAGGTTTCAAAAATTTGTAATGATTTAAGGTTGTTATCTTCAGGTCCACGTACAGGTATCAATGAAATTAATTTACCGCAAATGCAGCCCGGCTCTTCCATCATGCCGGGTAAAGTAAACCCCGTTGTGCCTGAAGTTGTCAACCAAGTTTGCTTTGATATTATTGGTAAAGATGTTACCGTCACCTTGGCTTCAGAAGCAGGACAACTTGAACTGAATGTAATGGAACCTGTAATGGCTTTTGCCTTATTCACAGGAATTGAAAGACTCAGAAGATCTTTAAGAACTTTGCAAGATAAATGTATTAGCGGGATTACAGCAAACAGGGAACATTGTCGTAAACTGGTTGAAAACAGTATAGGAATTGTAACAGCTTTAAATCCCCATATCGGCTATGAAGCTTCCGCCGCCATTGCCAAAGAAGCCCTTGAAACCAACAGATCTGTTTGTGACTTGGCACTTGAAAAAAATCTGTTGACAAAAGAACAACTTGATAAAATTTTAGATATTAATAATATGATTAATCATAGTTAATACAAAACATATTAACTTGCTGTTATATTAAGGAAGTGCTGACTAGAGCAGTTTCAATAAAAATTGAATCTGCTCTAACCCCATATAACTTTCAAAAAGCAATCATTTAACGAAGTGGCAAAGCCACTTCTATTCTTGCTTTTTGCACTTCAATGTCGCTATGCTCCAATGAAGTGATTAGGGCATTTTAGGTCAACTCTTTTTCAAAAATGCCCTAAATCGCATTTCCTTAAACAAAAAACAATTAAAAAAAAGTCTCACAAAGTTTTATTCCTTTGTGAGACTTTTTCGTAATATATATAAATTACTATAGCTTTATGGCGGAAAGGCAGGGATTTGAACCCTGGATACAGTGTTATCCGTATACTCGCTTAGCAGGCGAGCTCCTTCGGCCGACTCGGACACCTTTCCATTTGTTTACAAAAAAACTTTTAGTCCATTTGATTATATTAGTCAAGTAAAATTTTAAGAATTTTTATTTTTTTAAATTTTGCATGCAATTTAAGAGTTTTTTACTTTGTGAAAAAAATTGCTAAGTTTAAAAAAAATATTAACTCTACCTTGCAAAAATATAAAAAAAAGTTTATGTTTCTATAGATTGAAAAGAAGTATATTGTGTGAGCTTGTTTTTATATACATAAATAATGTTTTAATTTATGTAGTTATTGAATTTTATTTTTTCAAAAAAGAATTAATACTGTTAGCATTATACATAAATAATGTTATCAAATTTTTTCAAAGTAATTGTGAGGCTTAGAATGGAAGAAAAAAATCAAGGCAAAAAAGAAAATAAACGTTTTTTTTTGTTGGACTTGGGTCCTTTTATTTTGGGAATAGCCATGGCCGCAGCATTTGGTTATTATGTTTTTCCCGAATATATGATGGAAGAAAAAAAGCAACCAATGGCATTTAATCATATTACCCATATTGAAAATGCCGGTATGGTCTGTACCGATTGCCATTTTCTATATGAAGATGGCAATTTTAGCGGAGTCCCCGGCACGGCAGCCTGTGCTGAATGTCACTCTTCAGCCATAACTGAAAGCGAAGTTGAAGCCAGATTTATTCTGGACTATGTTGACAGAGGAAATGAAATAAAAAATAAATGGTTGATTTATCAAAAGCAACCTGACAACGTATTTTTTAGCCATGCTGCCCATAACTTTGATACCTGTACCCAATGTCACCCTGATTTATATGAGACAGAGCAGGATTTGTGCAATCAATGTCACCCTGATGTGGCATCAACCACCAAACCCCCTGTTTATGAAGAAAATAAGTTATCTGGCTATACCAAATATACTATGAAGATGCCCACCTGTGAATCTTGCCATGCCCACCCCGATCATTATGATGGTATGACAAGGGCAAACAATGCTTGTTTTACTTGCCACAAATAATGGGAGAATGTTATGAAAAGAAGAGGATTTTTAAAATTTGCCCTTGGTGCAACCACAGGTTTGGTTGCTTCTCCCATGATTTGGTCAACTCTTTACGATTTTGCCTATTGGTCGCAAAACAGAAGCGCCATTCCAAGATTACAAGATGGAAAAAATGAATATATTCCGACTGTTTCAAAAATTTGTCCCGGTGGGACTCCCATTATTGTTCGTACTGTGGACGGCAGAATTATCAGAACCCTTGGGAACCCCAATAATAATATAAGCGAGGGAGGATTAAATACCCTTGCCGTTTCTGAGGCCCAATTATTATATTCAGAAAGTAGAATTCAAAGACCCCTATTAAGGGCTCTTGACGGTGGTTTTTATACCATTACTTGGGAGAGAGCAGAACAAATATTACTTGAAAAAACAAGACAAGCCAAATCTTCCTGTGCTTTTATTTCAAATGATACATCTTCCACATTAAATGAAATTTATTCGGCATTTTTAACTGCTGTCGGTTCAAAGGATTTTATTTTCATGCCCGAAGAAGAAAGTTCAGCCAAAAAAGCTTGGAATTTAATGGGTGGAGTTGGCAGGCTTGGCTATGATTTGGATAATAGTGATTTTATTTTATCCATAGGGGCAAATATTTTTGAAAATTGGGGAACAATTGCCAGAAACAGAAAAATTTTTAAAAACAGCCACCCCGCAGGTCAAGATAGTAGCATGACTTTGGCTTTTGCAGGTGGTATGCAAAATAATACAGCTGTGGTTTCAGATCTTTGGATACCTATTTTGCCCACAACAGAATCCATTTTGGCCTTTGGTATATGTCATGAACTGATCAGACTGGGCTATGGGCAGGATTTACCCCAAATTGAAGAATTAAAAAAATTGGTTGAACCATATAATTCACACCATTTACTTGCCTATTGCGGGCTTATGCCTGAAAAATTTGAATTATTGATGCAAAAACTATTGGAAGCGAAAAGACCTATTGTTATAAGTGGTTGTCCCATGGGATGTGGGGGGGGAGCTGCCCCTGTTATGGCTTGTATAGCCGTAAATATGTTACTTGGCAGACTTGGAAAAGAAGGAAATATGGTAAATCTGCCTATTCCTGAAAAGGTTTTGGAAAAATCCCTATCTTATACCCAAATGCATCAGATTGATTTGGTTGAATATTCACAAAACATTGCCGGTGGAAAAATAGATGCACCCAAGCTTTTATTTTTACATGAATCTAATCCTATTTACGCCCTTCCAAAAAATGTACAAATTCAAGAATTTTTAGATAAAGTAGATTTTAAAATATCTTTTGCCAGCTTCTTAGATGAAACCAGTGTGAAATGTGACTTGATTTTGCCGGCAGCCCTTGGGCTTGAACGATTTGACGATGTTTATACTCCCTATGGTTCAGGTTTTGAAAACTGGACATTGGCAAGACCCATTGCTGCCCCAAGATATTTTGCTCGCCCCGCCGGAGAAGTGATTATTGCTTTGGCAGAAGAGCTTGGATATGATCTTGGAGTGGCTGATGTTCCGTCTCTATTACAAGAAAAAGGAAAATTAATTAACGCTGATTTTGAAGAATATATCAGTAATGGTTTAACTCATCAAAATCCAACTACTTACTTTGAGGCATCGAACTTTACTTTTAATCTTGATATTATGAAAGAAACCATGATTGCTCAAATTGGGCGCGGCATGCGACTGCTTCCGCAAATTGTCTACGGAGTTGGTTCGGCAAGCACAGGTATTCCCCCCTATGCTAACAGGATTATTTATGATTATCAGCTAAAGACAAGCCATGCCGTTGTGCAAATGAATAGCGTAACTGCCGAATTATTAAATTTAGAAAATAATGATATGGTAAATATTGAAACCTCCAATGGCAAAATTGAAGCTGTTGTTTCCATTTTTGATGGTATGATGACAAATGTTGTCAGTATGTTAGTTGGACTTGGGCATACGGAATTTGATCGTTTTTCCATGAATAAGGGAGCAAATATTTTAACCCTTGCTCATGTGGAAAGAGAAGCTGGTACAGGTTTGCCCATTTGGAGTGATAGTGACGTAAATATTACAAAGGTAAAGGTGTAATATGTATTTTCCTGATTTTGAAAAACGTTGGGGCATGGTTATTGATATTGATAAATGCACAGGTTGCGGCTCTTGCGCCATGTCCTGTCAGGCTGAAAATAATGTGGCACCTCAAGAAGATGCCACCAATAAACTTAGAACAAATAACTGGATGTTCATTTATCGTCTTTCCAATCGAAAAGTATATCCATATCATGAAACAGCTTATATGCCAAAGCCTTGTATGCACTGTGGTAAACCTTCTTGCGTGCAAGCTTGCCCTGTTACAGCAACGGATAAAAGTGAAGAAGGCGGCATTGTCAGCCAAATTGTCCCACGTTGTATAGGTTGCCGTTACTGTATGGCAAGCTGTCCATATCATTCACGTTATTTTAATTGGTACGATCCTCATTGGCCGGGAGATTTGGCTCTTGCCTTAAGCCCTGATGTTTCCACAAGACCAAGAGGGGTAGTGGAAAAATGTTCATTTTGTCATCATCGATTAATGCTTGCTAAAAATCAAGCCATTGTCAATGGAGAAGATCCAAATTATTTGCCGGAAGAAGCCTTTCAAACAGCATGTGCCTCAACTTGTCCCAATGGTGCCATAACTTTTGGAGATTTGTTAAATCCTGAACATAAAGTTTATGAATTGATTCAAAGTGAATATGCTTTTCGCCTACTTGAAAGACTTGGAACAGACCCACAAGTTTACTATATCAGCAAAAAAGAATGGGTTCGCAGATTGGGTGATAATTATTTAGATACTGAACAAACTGGTAAGCCATTAAAAACATTATAATGTTTTTATAAAAAAGGAAGGTATTATGATGGATTATAGTAAACCTATTGATGCAGCTCTTTTTCCTAAGGGCTGTGAAAGATGTCCGCTTTCTAAGTTTTTAGCATGGATGACCATACCAATTTGGCATATTTTATTCGGAACAGCTGCCGCTATTGTGGTTTTTGCAGGTGGTCTTGGTTATACCGCTCTTGATGATCGCTTTGCCTTTGGGCTTTGGATAACCCTTGATTTAACCATGGTTGCCTTTGGAGCAGGTGCTTTTTTCACCGGTTTTCTTTACTATATTCTTAGGATAGATGAGCTAAAATATATTTTAAACTTTGCAGTGTTAATTGGTTTTTTATGTTTTATTTGTGTGCTTATTGTTTTAATTCTTGATATTGGGCAACCCCTAAGATTTTGGTTTGGATTTTGGTATCCAAACGCAAATTCCATGATGGCTGAAGTTGTTTTTTGTATATTGTGTTATTCTGTGGTTATTATTATTGAATATGTAACAATTATTTTGGATAGTGATTTCTTTCAGAAAAATAAAATAATCAGACATTTAACTCATAATTTACATCTATATATGCCAATTTTTGCCGGTATGTGTGCCTTCACGGCTACCTTTTATCAAGGCTCGCTCGGTGGTATGTATGGGGTTTTATTTGGTAGACCATTTTTATTCAGAGAAGGATTTTTCATTTGGCCGTCAACGTTTTTTCTCTATATTTTATCTGCGTTAAGTGTCGGTCCCATGATTTGTGTAATCATGACCAGTATAGTTGAAAAGTTTACAGGTAAAAAACTTGTTGCTTGGAGCACAAAGCAATTATTGGGGAAAATAGCTGTAATTATGCTAACTGTTTATACTGTTGCCAAGTGCATTGACTCCTATTATTGGATCATGGATCTATTGCCAAGGGCAGGTAATTCCTTTGATGATATGTTTTCGGGAATTACCTATAGTCAATTCTGGTTTTGGTTAGAGCATGCTCTTTTATTTGTAGGCATTATTATTTTAGGAATTCCTCGCTTACGCCAAAAACCATTTTTATTCTATACTGCCTTAATTTTAACTTGTTATAGTGTCTTTTTAAATCGCTATGTTATGGTGGTACAAGCTCTGGGTATTCCTGTAATGCCCTTTGAAAATTGGACATATTATTGGCCAAACTGGACGGAATGGGGAACATTTGCCTTTATTGCCGGGATTTTTATGATTGTTATGTCAGTAACTTATCGTTACTGTAATCTGTTTCCGGCAGAAACAGAATTAAATAAAAAATCATAAAGAAGAGCTGAATTATTTTTTCTTGAGGGTGAACTTTTGAAAAAGTTCACCCTCAAGATTACGTTATTCCAATTTGGGGGCTTTGCCCCCAAACCCCCAGCAAAGGCAGGGCTAACGCATCTAAATTGAAATAGTTTTTCAATTTTATAATATATTGATATATCATTGTTTTTTTTATTTATATTTTTTGTATAAAATATGTTTTTTTAAGGAAAGGGGGAGTTTGAGGGGGAAAAACTCGTTTTTTTTCAAAAAAAACGTGGTTTTCCCCCTCAAGAAAAATTAGATGCGTTGCCCCTGCCAGCAAAGGGACCCCTTTGCAAACCCCAATGGTTTTTCCAAACTTTGTTTGAAAAAATGACAAAAATAAGAAATTTTCACTAGGGTGTGTTTCTAAATTATTTAACGTTATAATAAAGAATTACTTTATTTATGATAAAAATTTGAAATTTTTACATTACTGATAAAATTTACAGCTTGACGCAGATATTGGAAGCCTGACCGGTTTACCTCTATATTTTATGACAATAGAAAACCCAATTTGATTTTGCAAAGCAAAAACAAGTAATATTGCTCCCCCAAGTAAATAATGGACAAACATTTATGTTTTAATATGTAAATTCAAATAGTTATGCATTTTTATAGTCATTTGTGTCCACTGAATAGTTGGTGGAGCAATAGAAAGCAGTATAAGAATTTAGAAACACACCCTAATCAATTGTGATAAAAATATCTTTTAATATAAGAATTGGAATGACATGCCCTCAAGATGGAATAACGTGATTAATGTTTAAATAATAAAAAATTTAACTTGACAGTTTCTTGGATTGAAATATATCTTAGCTTAACAAATTTTAAGTAGGAATTTCAGATGAACTTTTTTTATGCATACGCTTATTATTTTAACCTAGGTGATTTTCACGGGTAGGCGTCTGTAATATTGGAATTTTGAAATCTATTGAACCGCTATCCGTGAGGCTGGCGGTTTTTTTTATTAATAATTTATTCAAATTGAGTAAAAGGAAATTTTCATGTTAGAAATAAGTATATGGATTTTGTACATTGCTATTTTCATTTTATTGGTAAAAAAGGGTAATCGACATGACTTTGTTTTGGGTGGAGCTGTTGGTTTCTTTGTGCAATCATTTGCATATATAGCTACTTATTTTTCTGCTGTTGCTTTGGTAGGATTTGGTGGTTTGGCTTATATGTATGGACTGCAAATGATGAGTGTGGCTCTTGGCAATGTAATTTTTGGTACTTTATTTGTATATTTATTTTTTGCATGGAGAACCAAGGACATGCAAACCAAGTTGGTTGCAAGAACTCCTGCCCAGTTAATTTCCCTTGGACATCAAATTCCTTGCTTAAGAATTATTTTGGGTTTAGTTTTCGCAATATTTTTATCTGTTTATGCTGCGGCCGTGATAAAGGGTGCTGCCATTATGCTTCAAAGTATTTTGCCTTTTTCCCTTGGAATTGTAATTTGGATATTAATTGCCATCGTAGGATTAACTGTTATTTTTGGAGGTCTTAGAGGCGTATTATTGACAGAAGCCATGCAGGGCTGTGTGATGTTGCTTGGTATTTTATTTTTGGGATATACCGTTTTCTCATTAATTGGTGGGCCGATTGACGGAATTATAGCTTTAAATGCTTTACCTCCAACCAAAATGGCAAATAATGGCTTTACTTCCTTTTCATCAGGTGGGCAAGGGTTTTTTATCATGTCCTTAACCATTGTTACATCAATAGCAGTTTGGGCACAACCTCAAATAATTCAAAGGCATTTTGCCCTCTCAAGTAAGACAGAAGTAAAAAAATCCTTGGTTTTGGCAAGTCTTGGTTCCTTGGTCTTGGTTGGTGGAATGTACTTTGTTTCTGCTCTTTCTCGCTTGATTTTGCCTGAAATTGCTCACCCTGATGCTGTCATTCCCACCTTGGTTGAGATGTATTTACCTTCACTTGCCAAGCAGTTTTTTGTTTTAGCCATTGTTTCAGCTTCTTTGTCAACTTGTACAGCTCTTTTTCATATTGTCGGTTCGTCCATTACAGAAGATTTCTTGGGCAAAAAAACAAATCGCAAAGTTTGGTTTTTGGGGATTGGCATTTGTATGCTGATTAGTGGAATAACAGCACAAATGGAAGGGCAAATTATTGCAATTATTCATACAAGTTCATGGAGTATTATAGGGGCAACTGCTCTTGTTCCCTATTTAACATTAATTCTTTGGAAAGAAGCAAATCCAATTCCTGCTCTTATTTCTGCCATCACAGGATTTATTTCTTGCTTGGCTTATTATCTTTTGATTACTCCAAGAACACGTCTTATGGAACTATTTGAAGTTTCAGAAACAGTAGCCGCTTTTCCTCCTTTTGTGTTTGCAGTTTTTTGTTCCATAATCATATATGGTCTTGTTAAAATTATTTGTTTTTCAAAAAATGAGTCCAAAATTATTTTGGAATAACAGAATATGAAAATTACTTTAATTTATAAAAAGAAACAATATATTCTAAATAGTGATTTTAATTCTGATTTAACATTAGCTCAAATAATTTTTTTAAATTCCTTTGTTCAAGTGCGCCCCCTTTGTTTTGGGCTTGGGTTATGTAAAAAATGCAAAATTATTTTTCATTCTAAACCACCAAAACTAACAGAGGCAGAAAAAAAAGTTTTAAGCCAAAGTGAGCAAGAAAATAATGTTCGCTTGGCTTGCAGGCATCGAATTTCACCTGAGTTACAAGAAGTAACTATTGAATTAATTTCAGAAGAAGATTCGGCAGACGTTTATGAAAATAAGTTTATTTTTCAAGAAAAAATACATTCTCGCCTTTTTGTGGATATTGGTACAACCTCAATTGCTTGGCAAGTTTTACCCATAAATTTTGAATATGAACAAGAAAATTTTAAATTTTTTAAAGGGCAAGATTTAAATCCACAGGCAATTGGCGGGGCAGATGTAATTTCAAGATTATATAATGTCATAAAATTTTCTAAAAGTTCAAGTTTGAATTATAAAAATATTTTTAATAAATTAATTTATGATTATTTAAAAAAACTTGTTGAACAATTAACTTTGTCAAATATTGAAATAACAGAAATATATTTGGCAGCCAATCCCACAATTATGGCAATTTCTCTTGGGGAAAGCGTGGAGGGGTTAACCTGCTCTCCCTATTTTTTACAAGATAAGGGTAATAGATATTTAAAATTTTCTGATTTGGCAAAAAATGCCTTGCCGGGCTCTTCTGAATTTGGCTCTTCTGAATTTAATTATTCACTTTTGTCAAAAAAGATCTTGTCTGATCTAAAAGTTTGGATTGCTCCACAATTATCTGCATTCATAGGAGCAGATGCCATTGCAGGTTTTGCCCATATTTTTTCAAGCAATAAAAAAAGTTTTTTATTGGCTGACATGGGTACAAATGGAGAATTTTTAGTTTGGAATCAAAAACAATTGATTGGGGCAAGTGTGCCGCTGGGGCCGGCCATTGAAGGTCTTGGAATGAGGTTTGGGGCTCCTGTTTTTGGCAAGGCAGAAAATATTATTTTATCCTTTAGCCTTGGTTTAAAAGGGCTTGAATATATTTGTAAGGGAGAACCAAAGTCAATCTGTGGGGCTGCCTATCTGAGTTTAATTCACATTTTATTAAATATCGGAATATTGGACAGAACAGGAAATTTTGCAAAAGATTTACCATCTTCTTTACTTGTCAAAAAAATTGCTCAACAAATTAGAGTTGTGCAAAATGAAAAAAGGTTTTATATAACAGATACACTTTATCTTTGCTTGGAAGATATTGAGAATGTTTTAAAAGTAAAATCTTCCTTTGCAACAGCTCTTGAGTTTTTAAACCATGAAGATATAGAACATTTTTACTTGGCAGGTTCCTTGGGAGAACATATTCCCTTGGCACATTTGGAAAATTTGGGTTTTTTACCCCATGGCGCCCTTGATAAAACCTCAATTCTGGGAAATACTTCCTTAAAAGGATTAATTGATTTTGCCAAAAAAGAAAATTTATCTGAAATTTTGAATGAAATAGAACAGGCAAAAGTGCTTGATTTGGTTGCTAATTCAAATTTTTCAGAAAAATTCATTGAAAATATGCATTTTTAACCACTATTTTTGGCTAATTTTTTGTTTGTTTTTTTGAGGGGGGAACCCCATTTTTGTAGGCAAAAATGAGGTTCCCCCCTCAAGCTCCCCCCTCCTGAAAAACCAAATTTCAAATATGTCTGTTTTTAGATTTAAAATAAGATAAAAAAGAATTTATTGATAATATATATTGATATAATAAAAATATGATAATTATTTTAATTTATAATATCAATATATTATACACTGAAAATTATAAGAATTTTTTACCCATAAAAGAAAAAAATGAATACATTATTTAAAAATACAAATCCTTTTGTCAAAAAGGTTTTAGCAAAATTTCCCGAATTAATTAATTCCATTATTCCTATGAATAAGGCTCAAAGAAATGATTTGGTTTATGCTTGCAGGGATTTATCTCAAAGTTTAACCAGCGACAGAAAAGAATTGGCTGAAATATATTGGTCAAAACCAAGGTTATTGTCTGCTTATTTTCATTATTTTTTGCCTTGGAATTTAATAAGACTGACAAAATTATTTTCCGATCTAAATTTTGGAAAAATTCCCGAAAATCCACTGATTGTGGATTTGGGTTCGGGACCTTTGACTTTGCCACTTGCCCTTTGGTTGGCTCGTCCGGATTTAAGGCAAAAAGAAGTTCATATTGTGGCCTGTGATTTGGCTCCACAACCTTTAAATTTGGGTAAAAAACTGTTTTTGAATATTATTCAGGAATTTGATCCAAGTTCAAAATGGAAAATAAGCACAATAAGAACACCACTATATAAAGCCCTTGGTCAGATTAATGGAAATCCTTGGTTAATCAGTCTTGGCAATGTGCTAAATGAAATGGAAGAAAAAAAGAATTTTCCTGTTTATAAACAAATTGAACATCTTGTGATTGATGCTGAGAAAATTTTAAGGGAAGATGGTAAAATTTTTGCTGTTGAACCGGGGACAAGGCAGGGTGCAAGGGTTTTATCTCAATTTAGGCATATTGCAACCCAAGCCTATTCAGATTTTGACAGCGAAGATGATGATTATGATGACGGGCTTGATTATGAAATGGAAGATCAAGAAAGCGAAGCATCATTTATGGTGTTAAGCCCTTGTTCTCACAATGAAATTTGCCCCTTATTCAGTCCCAAAAATTTCAATAAAAATTCGGCTTGGTGTCATTTTAATTGTCATATTGATCATGCGCCTGTATTTCTCAAAAAACTTTCCGAGCAGGCAGGGCTTGATAAAAAATCCCTGAGTCTGTCATTTCTTTTTCTTGCAAAAATAAATGAAGCAAAGCGAATTTTAAAACAAGAAAAAAATAAAAACTTGGCAAGGATTATTTCAGATGCCTTTGTTTTACCGGATTATCCCGGACGTGCCAGATATGCTTGCCATGAACAAGGTCTTTTACTTCTACCATTTACGCAGAGTTTGGAAAGTTCATCTTTATGTAATGTGGAAATAATCAAGCCAATTAAAAGAGATTTTAAATCCAAGGCCATTATAGCCAAGGCTCTTGATTAGGGCATTTTTGGAAAAGAATTGTCCTAAAATGCCCTAATCACTTCATTGGAGCATGGCGACATTGAAGTGCAAAAAGCAAGAATAGAAGTGGCTTTGCCACTTCGTTAAATGATTGCTTTTTGAAAGTTATATGGGGTAGAGTTCTCAATCTTTATTGAAACTGCTCTAAAATAAATAATGATACAAAAAAAGGCGAACAAAGTTCGCCTTTTTTTGTGTGCTTTTTATTACTTGTTTTTGCTTCGCAAAATCAATATTTTCCATAAAACAAAACTAACTATTTTATTTCATACTATTTTTTCCATATTTTCTTTTTTCACGCAATTGACAAAAATAATAAATTATATTTTTAGAATAAGGATATTTCGTTTTATTGCCAAATCCTCGTCTAAATTTGTGCATATCTAAATGCCCACCTACATTCATAAAGAAAATATGTTTTAATTGTGTATCTATGACTCTCATTTTACCAAATTTATCCCATAAAAAATTAAGCTGATGAGCATCACCATGATAATATTTAACTTTATGTAAACGTAATAAAAATTCTTCAACATACTCAAAATCTGTATTTAAATCAAAAGGCACTCCATCAATATATTCACAAAGCATAAATTGTTTAATAGGTAACCAAATTTATTTTTTAAAACCCCTGCTCCATAAATTTCACGAATTTCAGGAAAACCTTTTTTTATGACTTTTGTTATATTTATCAAGGAGTTAAGGCTGTGGTTTGTTCTAAAAAATGAAAGGATTTTTTTTGTAAAAGGTAAACTATGTAATTCTTTTAATAAAAAAATATGACCATCTATTAAAATTTTAAAAATATAAACTTTTGGAGAATTTTTTAAAACTTCTTCAATTACAAATTCTTTTTTTATTATTTTTTCTAAACAATCACGAAAGGCCGAGTCATAATAATATATTTTATAATCATTAATTAATTCTTTTTTCAACTTCATGATTTAAATTATATCCTTTGAAAAAAATTTAAAATTTTCCTTTTGCACCTAGGTTGCCATGTCAATTCTTACAAACCTCTTCGCACAGACCTTTGAGGCAATAAATTATAATTATTTAGGGTGTGTTTCTAAATTATTTAATGTTATAATAAAGAGTATTTTATTTATGATAAAAATTTGAAATTTTTACATTTCCCCCTTGCGCTCGCTTGCGTAAGCACTATACACGTCATTCCAATTCTTATATTAAAAAATATTTTTATTAAAATTGATTTGTG
>CAYJGE010000053.1:0-18238 GCA_964369835.1 uncultured Mailhella sp. | reverse complement strand
TTAATGCATATTGTGCTTCTTGTGTAAGGTGTTTTGCACCTGTTTTAAGTTCTTTCTCCATGCAGAGAATTATAGCAAATTTTTATTTTAATGTCCAATGTTTATTTGGTGTGTCAATAAGACTTATTTTTTGCCGTACAAAGTTTTGAAACAGTAATAAAAAGAATTAAATTTGGTTGTTATTGGTTAGCGCACGCTATTCCGGTTTTCAAAAACTATAATTATGGCATAATTTTTGATTTTAGATATTAAATAAAATATTAATAAATCAAAATAGTTATATTATTATTTGATAAAATATTTTTTAAGGAAAGGGGGAAGCGATTGCTTACATTTGAGGGGGAAAAACTCGTTTTTTTCAAAAAACGTGGTTTTCCCCTTCAATCCGGAATCACGTGTTGGTTAGCGTTTTCATATTTAAAAGATATTACCTTTAGAGTGATGATATCCTCTACCTATTTCTATACCTGCTTCTTTTTCAACTATCTTAATATATTCATCATTAAGTATCTGAATATCTTGTTTTATTTTTGCAATTTCTCCTGCAACTTTTCCGGCATAGGTGGGGTCTGGCTCTATCCCACTCATAATTGCAGTATATTCTGCAGATTTTACAGCAAGATTTTGCCTAAGTGGATTTACTTTTGCCACATATTCGCTTTCCAGCTTGTTTAAGTTTGCTATTTGATCTTCTGTTAGTTCCTGTGTTTGTTGCATTGCCTGTCCCTTATAGTGTCCATTTCGGTGGCCTCGTCCCATACCATTATTGTAGTCATAGTTAAAATTATAGTTCCCACTCCAAAAATGCCCATTGTTGTGTCCGCCCATATGAGCATAAGCAGAACCAGCACTAATAACAAGAGTAGAGACAAGTGCTATAGTTGTAACAATCGTTTTCTTTGACATAAAAATTCTCCAATAGTTAAAGGGTTAATTAGGAAATAATTACCTTATATTATGAAACAAAATATATTAAAAATATTCTGTCAAGCTACTGAATATCACAGCCACCTTACAAGCTTTGCATCATATTTTTTAACGCTTGTCCGTTTGGGGCAATAGCATTTGGATTAATCTTTAATACTTCTTCAAACATCTTTTTGCCCTCTTCTTTTCTACCCAAATCATAATAAAGAACAATACCGGCATTAAAAAATGAATTTTGATGTTTTGGATCAAATTTTTGGGCTGTATAGTAAAGTTCTAATGCCTTGTCAAAATTTTTAATTCTTCGGTACATTGTGCCACAATCTGTAATTACATTGGGATTGTTGGGGGTAATTTTTAAAGCCGCTTCATAAGCCTCAATGGCCTTTTGCGGATTGTTTGCATCATAGTAAGCATTACCAAGTTGAATGAAAGTATTAGCATTTTGCGGATTATTTTTTGCTTCTGCCTCCAATGTTTCCAGCATAGAAGTTGGACTACCTGAACTTGTCACAATACTTGCATTTTTTTGAAAGTTTTGTAAAAATGTACCCATATATACTCCTGCAAATAATGCAATACATACGCAAATATATAAAGTACTGCGACGCACCATATTCGTGTTCTGCGAAGATTTTTTATTAACTTGTTTTTTAATGGGTTTTTTTCTTGGAGTGTTCTGCACCTCATCCCTATCATTTAGGTTAGATGTAATTTCATAATCTGAATTTTCTGTGTTCATGGAATTTTTGATATTTTGTTTTGACACAATTTACTCCTTTTACTCCTTGTTAAATAGTATGCGTGTAAGACTTAATTTTCATGGAAAAAAATCTACATAATAAAAAATTAAGTTTTTATTAAGGAGTTAAATTTAATTTAATAGCAATTCCATTTGGAACTGCCATGTCGACCACCAGTGAGGATTAAACGCAATTAGAGCATTTTTAAAAAATCTCAATAATGAAATGCTTTAAGAGTTTTATATCATAAATGTTAAGCGGAACTGCTATAAAAGAAAGATAGTTCACAGATTCAAAGCTTCCTTAATGAAATTTTAATAAATTATATTTTACTTGCACATTAGTAAGTAAGGTTTTAATATACTTAATCACTCCTAAGAAATGGGTTAACTTATTACAAATAAGGATAAATATGAGAATATTACTTGTAGAAGATGATACTATTATAGGTGACGCTCTGGTTATAGGCTTGGAAAGTGAGGGTTTTACTGTTGATTGGTTACAAGATGGCAAGCTGGCAAAAAATGCTCTTGAAAGCAATACACATGATATTGCTATTCTAGATTTAACCTTACCAAGTTTAGATGGGCTTCAAGTTCTTCAATATTGGCGTAATTCAGGTGTAATCATTCCTGTTATTGTACTTACGGCAAGAGGCACTGTTAAACAACGTATTGAAGGTTTGTCCCTTGGTGCAGATGATTATTTACCAAAACCTTTTGCTTTGGCTGAACTTGTGGCAAGGATTAGAGTTTGGCAACGCAGAGCTGCAGGGCAAGCACAAGTATTTTTGCAACATGAAGATATTACCTTTGATCTTCAAAAACGCCTTGTACATAAAAATGGAGAGCTTATAATGTTAAGTCCCAAGGCTTTAATACTTTTGGAAACATTTTTAACCCATAAGGACAAAGTCTTATCACGAGAGTTGCTCAGAGAAAAGCTGTATGGGTGGAATGAAGATGTAAGCAGTAATACTGTGGAAGTACATATTCATAATTTACGCTCTAAACTTGGAACTTCTTTTATAATAAACGTGCATGGTGTAGGTTATACTCTAAGGAAAAATTAATGAATTATCTGGCAAAAATACAAGAAATTTTATCACAGTGGAGCTTAATGGCTCGATTAACCCTTTTTGTGTCTATTTTTTTTATTTTTATATGGTTACTGGTAGCTAATCACACATGGCGTAAGGATTTACAACAAACCGAAATATTTTTTGATACTCAAGCTGTTCTTTTGGCCAAAACCATTGCCACATTACATATCGATACTTTAATAACAGATAGAGAAAGGCTTAATGATCATTGGTCTGCCGCTATGCAGGAAAGCTACGATTTTGCTAATAAGGACGACATATTTTCTTTTACGATTTTTTCAGAAAAAGGCAGGCGTATTTTTTATAATACAAAAGTAGGCCAAGACTTTCCTTTTACATCAAGAGATGGTTTTGTTACTAAGGAAATTCAAAATAAAAAATGGTGTATTTTTTACTATTCCGTACATCATGGAAAAAATCGTATTGCAGTTGGCTATGAACTAACTTCTCGTCAAGCTATGTTTTTTGAAATGCTTGTAAGTCATTTAACACCATGGGTTATATTCCTCCTCTGCTTTCTTATTGGTTTTCGATTTCTTTTAAAGCATGAACTTAAAGCTTTGCATAGCGTAGTTAAAAATTTGCAATCCAGAAAAGTACAAGAAACAAAACCCTTGGAAGTGTCAGGTCTTACGGCAGAAATTCGCCCCTTGGTGGAATCTTTGAACAGTCTTTTCAACCGTACAGCACAGCTTATTGAGCGTGAACATGCCTTTGTTGCCAATGCTGCCCATGAATTAAAAACACCTTTATCCGGTTTACGCTTACAAGTTGAAGTTCTGGAAAAAAAAATTGATGATAAGGTAGCAAGAAACAAGGCCTTAGATAAGATTTTGCAAGTAAGTGAGCGTTGTACTCGTCTTGTGGATCAACTACTCCTTCTTTCAAGTTTAGAATCAAAAAATATGATTGCACAAAATGAACAAAAAGATATTGTCCCTTGGAATGCTCTGCTAGAGAGTGCCGAGCAAGATATTTTAGATGCCGCCATTGCCAAAGGTGTTACTTTAAAATTTAATGCTGTAAAGCCCAATATTGTAAGCTATGGTGTAGCTGAACTTTGGACTATAGTATTGCGTAATATGTTGGACAATGCAGTACGTTACACAACTAAAAACGGTTTGGTGCATGTTCTTTTACAGGAAGATATTTTATCTGTCGAAAATAGTGCAGAACATCTTAGTGAGGAAGTATTAAAATCCTTAGGACAGCGTTTTTATCGTCCGGCAGGACAGCAAGAAGTAGGCAGTGGGCTTGGCCTTGCCATTATGCAACACATTGCCAAGCTACACAATACAAGTATACTTATAGAAAATATTGAATTACAAGAGCACGCCAACACCAAAATTCAAGGAATTAAAGTAAGTGTAAAACTCAAATAATAAAATGAAACCACTGCATAATTAGAATTTTTAATAACAATCTATTTTTTATAACTTTTTATGTAATATTTTATTCTAATAAAACTTTAAACATTTTATTGGAACATAGCGACATTGAAGTGCAAAAAGCAAGAATAGAATTTGTATATAGTTTTAGTTTAGAGCAGGTTCAAGCTCTCTTGAAACTGCTCTAATATTTTAGTTAATACTTGTTTTACGTAAATTTTTGTCGTTGTTTACGGATACACTGATTAATTCCGATTCCGTAATTAATCAGAAAGGCACACTGCCTACATGAGCCCTTCGGGACGCAAAAAACGTGGTTTTTGCTCTCATTTTGGCGTGCAAAATCACTACTGTTCGGCTAATTTAATCAATTATATCAAGCTATGTTGACTAATTTTATTTTCCGTGATTTTTTGTTCCGGAGGGTTTAGCCATTCTTCAAGATATATTTTTTCATATAAATTTTGATTGAAAAAAATGAGGATTTTTCCAATCGAAAGTGATGATTTACTCATAAATTTATGAAATGCAAGAATTAGATATACAGTTAATGCTGTATAAATTTGAATTAATACAGCATTTTCTGAATTTCCTACAAATTTTTTTATTTTTAGATGTTGTTTTATTTCTTTAAAAAATAGTTCAATTTGCCAGCGTTCTTTATATATATCTGCTATGGTTCTTGCAGACAAATCTAAATGATTTGTTATATATTCATAATATTTATCATTATCTTTGTCATAGTATTTTATATGACGAAGTCTTAGTTTTCCTCCATCTGTTTTCACTTCTATAATATTATCAAAAACTATATTAAGTTTTTTATTTACTTTCATTTCTTTTATTGTTCTATAAGAAGCAGATTTTATCATGCGAGTAACAAAAAACAATGATTTTTCTGTAAGCTCCTTGAACCATTTATAATTATTATAGCCTCTATCAAAGGTTATTATAGATTTTTTTGGCAGTTTATTAACAATGTCAGTCATTTTCTTTTCATTAACTTTTGCATTATCTATACTAATAAAGGTTGGAATATATCCATCATGGTCAATCACAGTATTCATCTTTATTCCTGATGTGTTACGCCTATATGCAGCCCAAGGAAATAAAGAATTACACAACCTAATAATAGTTGCATCCATACTGTAAAGCTTTGATTTAAAACGAAATTTATGTTTTGGATTAATACTACTACAACGATCATACATATAAGCAAAAAGGTCTTGAAAAAAACCAACAGGGCGATGATTATTAGCTTCTGAAATAGTAGAAAGTGCAACTATTTTAAAGCCTAAATGATACAATTTCTTAGTAATTGCTTTTAAATTTTCAAGAGTGCTACGCATTGAAACAAATGAAGCAAGCTGAAGAAATGCTAAAAAAATAAATTGTTGAGAAAAACCAAACTTACGGCTTGACCGCCCTGTTTCATACTTTTTCTCTAATTTATAAAAAATTGACGGTGGAATCAGAGAGAGCGTTCTTTTAAAAAGTGTTGCATTATCTGCCATGATTTTAAATCTTCATAAGTTAAAATATGTTTAAAAAATATTTATAACATAATTGCTTGAGATTTAAAAGTTTTTTTTATGCTTTTTAAAAAAAAGTTAGCCGAACAGTAGTGGTGCAAAATAGCCATTTCATGTCTATTTTGTAAGGAAACGCTTGGGTGATTTTATTGAAATCTAAAATTTCGATTTAATCAGCGTTTCCTTAAAACATTTCCCCTACATATTTCAACATAGTGTCAAATATGCTTGGTTCTTCCTTGGCCTTTGGGGGCACACTTTCCAAAGAACTTAGATAATATTTACCATCACTTTTTTGACTTCCTACAGCTACACCTGTAGCAAGGTCATTAAAGTGCCACCATTCTGAGGCAAGAGGTGTGAAGCTACTTTTTGTAAAGTAAGATTGTAAAAGTAAAGCTCCTTTTGACATATTCTTTGCAGGTTTAACACCTTTCCACGCTGTCGAAGAACGTGAATTGACGGGAGAATCAAAAATAACCGATTCAGCACTTAGTTCATGCATAGCAGATTGCATAATATATTCGGTATAACGTTTTGGATATGTGTATGTATATGTCCCTATAGTTAATGTTTCTACTTCCTCTATTTTGGCCAAACTGACGTCAAGAGCATAGCCTCGTTGATGGTTAGAAGTTCCTTGAGAAATAAACCAACCAATACTCCATGGAGTTTTTGTTAATCCATTTTTTACTTCCACATCTCTTTTCATTAATCTTGAGAGGTTATCGCTTATTTTGCGTTGTACTTCATAGGGTCTGAAAGTTTCATAAATAACCAAGGTATTATTATCGGCTAAGGCTCTTTTCTGTATGTCTTGTATTTTTAGAGCTGTTGGAAAAAGAATAGGCATTATATAACCTTTTCCTTGAAATCTCTCATTTTGTTTTTGGGCATCATAAAGCTTTTTGCCTGTAATATTTGGTATGTTTTTCCCCGAAGAAATTAATATAGATGCCGAAGCATTGGTGTGCTTATATACAATGGACGGAATAATATCCGGAAGGTTGATCATGCAATATAAAGAGCGTACATAGCCTTCTTGCCCTGCATAAGATATATGTAACCATTGATTTTCTTGTCCTAATATTCTAAAAGCTTGCCCTGGCTCAAGTGTCATGATTACATCATTTTTTTCTGTCATGGATTGGTATAAATCTAAGTCCACAGATGCATACCCTGTTGCCCCATCAAGTGGAAGCTCAAAAAGTTGAGGTGGTTCAACTTTTTTTTCACCTATATAGCCTTTTATATCAGCAAAGACCAATATATTGCCAACTAAAAAAGGTAGTAATAGAAGTAAAAAAAATAGTTTTTTGAACATAATTATCTCCAAATGGTGTTTAATGTGGTGTAATTATTTAAGACATAAATAAAAAGAAGATGGACAGGGTAAAATATGTAAAATAAATAGGAAATAGTTTTAGATTTTTTCCCTAGTTTGCCTGTATATAACAATAATAATGGAATGGCCAGAAAGATACCAAGTTGATACCAATGAGGATAGCCAAAATGTTCTAAGCCAAAATTTAAATAGGTTGGTAAAATGTGAAATATAAGTCCTATTACTATAAAGCTTATAATTTGCCAAACGAGATTTCCCCTAAGCAAACCAAAAGCAACAATCCAAAGAACAGCAACATAATTCCAGTTGGCCGTAATGGCAAGAAGGCAACAAATGGGCAAAGACATTAAACGTACCCATAGGGGTAATTCTTGATTTTTTATTGTAGTAAGTGCCACAAGTCCCATAGTTAATCCCCACATCACACTTGTAGCTTGAAAAAAACTAAAGTTAAAACAAAGATTATAAGGCAAATGCGAAATCAAAGCAAAAATAAACATACGCTGAATATATTTAACTCTATTTGCCGTATAATAATAGCCCTCAGCCACAAAATAACACATCAATGGTGCGACAACACGCCCCGGAACTCGCATGGACATTCCCCACCAACTATCATGAGGAAAAAATACTGCCGAAAAATGATCAAAAAACATTAGTGCAATGGCCAACAGTTTTAACATATTGGAATCAAATACAGGACTTAGTAAAAAAGATTGCTTTGACACTGTACTTATGGGCTGTGAGAAAAAAAGCTGTGACATATAATACCTTTCATTTATAAAAATCACCAAAATGGTCTTTGAAAGTATATATGAATAAAAATTAAATTTAAATTAAGATTAAGGAAGCACTAATTAATTTTCATTGGAGAAAAACTTACCAGCTTATGTCGAATAAAGTGAGACTAAGCGTCATGGATTAGTTAAAAAAAATGGGGTTTTCATCTCAAAAAAAATTAGATGCGTTGACGCTGAGAATGCACAAACAAGGCTGACAAATTTCAATCTATTCTCCTTATTATTCAACTAACCATTCAGTAGATATAAAAGGTTGAAAATATATAATTATTTGAATTTACATATTTAAATAATTATATATATTATTTTAATTGAATAAGTAATATATAATTGGTGGAGCTCTCTTTTATTTGTGTAGATTATGCTCATAATCTACATCATCTATGATTACGTTTTTTTATAAGAAATTTTATTCCTGTGCCAATTATCACTATAATACCACAAAACAGCAAGATGTAGCCACTTGGAATTAAGAAAAAGTTTTCATGTAAGACACCAGTTGCATCAATATATTCAACTGACATTGCCTTGATAACAAAACAAAAAAAACCAAGTATCATTAAAATTCCGCCAATTGAAGTAGATACTAAGTTGATTTTTGCTCTTCGAGTTTCGTTGCCGTCATTAATTAATTTATCTGTCATATTGTTCATATCCTTACCTCCTAAGATTAATTCATTAAGAAAAATATTAAATATATAAATAATCCTTACTTAGAGGTACTCGACAAAAAATAAATTTGCAAGTTGTTTTTCTCATGCGTTTTGAATTAATTTTCTATACCATACATTTTAAATGCTTATGCCGACATCAACTGTCGTTTCAACACGCTTTGTTTCTGTGATTTGTATTTCCTGAACCTTTTCAGCACTAAACGTTTCCATAGTTTTTGGCTTCCAATCGGAAATATAGGCTGTATCTTCCTGTATACGTTTTAGTTCTCTAAGTACGGCATTATGGTTATCTCTGGTGAGTTTTAGGTCATCGGCTTGGTTAAAGCCTTTTAATAGTTCATTTTGCACTGTTGGAAGTTCTTGTTTTTCCCTTTGGTGGGTTAGGGTTTCCCTTTGCAGTCTTTGGTCAAATTCTTTTTCTAGGAAATTATCCATTCTTTGAAAAAGTCCTGTAAGGCTGATTTTATCATCATGGGCATAAACGAGGTTATCGCCTGTAAATTCTTGTCCTGATTTATTGGCAAGTGTGAAGCGAAAGCCATCTTTGCCTCCTGTATGAGCAAATTTCATTGCCACGTCAAATCCCCTATAATTTCCAAATTCAACTTTTTTATTGCGATAATTCATCACTTCTTTTGCACCACCTATAAAAAGGTTTTGCATTTCTGCTGAGTTATCACCTGTTAAACGTTTATTATCGGAAGTTATCAGTTCCACTTTTATTTTTTCTTTGCCATTTTCTATGATTTTTTTTGTATTTTTATCACGAAGTTGAATATTTTCATCATAAGAATTTTGAGCAATTTCATAGCGTTTATCAGAATTTTGCAAATATTTAAGTCTGTCCTCAAGTCTATATTTTGAGCGATTATATTGAGAATAAAGGGCTTCGAGTTTGCGTTTTTCTGTGTTTAAATTTACCTCTTGCAATATTAGCGGATTGCCCGACGCTGCCGCTTTCATTTCGGCTGCGTTCGAGGCTTCACTTTGAATGTCATCTATGCTTCTTTGTAAAACATCACCTTTGCGGAATTGTTCAATGGCATTTGCTTTATATTCAATGGTTTGCCACATCCTTGCATCGTAAGTTTGCTTTGTGGCATAGTAGTTAATTTCAACTTCAAAGTTAGGGTCTTTTTCATATAAGCTATTGCCTTGTCTGATGATTCTTCCATTTCGTTGCTCCAGATCTGCACTTCTCCAAGGTGCGTCAAGGTGATGTGCCGAAACCAGACGCTCCTGAACATTCATTCCTGCCCCCATTTTAGAGGTAGAACCTATTAGAATTCTTACACTTCCTTTATTCATATCACTAAAAAGCTTAGCTTTGCGAATATCTGTATTTGCATCATGAATAAAAGCTATTTCTTCGTTTGGTATGCCCTTTGCGATAAGCTTTTTCTTAAGGTCATCATAAACAGAAAATCCATTTCCTGCCAGTCCTGCCAATACTTCGTCCATGTTTATTATCTGTTCAGCTTCATCTTTTTCAACATCGCCAAATTCATTATCTTGAATAATTTCAACTTCTTTACTTGGATTAATGTCTTGACTATGCCCTTTGGGGGTTGATAGGTCGCAAAAAACTAGCTGTGTTCCCCTGTCCGCTATGCTTTCTTCCCAAAGTTCATAAATGCGATTGGCACAAGCATTGACTTTTGAACCTGCAAAGTCCGGGGCTGTCGGGTCGATTAACCTGTAATCAAGCCCTGCTTTTCGGGCATCGTTTGTGATTTTTAATGGATTATCTTCCCTTGGATCTTTGGGTAAATGCTCCATGCGACTAATAATTTCTTCCATATATTTTGCCTGCAAATCAGAACGTTCAACTGTGTGATTATTGGGTTTTCCGTTTTTTATGGAAGGGGTCAGCGAAATTTTGTTTTCTTTTTTGAGCTGTTCATCAATATCTGCCTTGGTTACCACATCGGCAAAAGTTCGATACATGGATAAAAGTTCAGGCACATTTTCAAAATTGGCAAAACGCTCTTTAAGTTTATAATTTACGCCTGTTGAATCAAGTTCCCACTTGTTTGTAATTTTACCAAAAGTTGAAGCCCAAGCGTCAAAATAATCAATTTCCTTGGCTTTTAACTCATCAAATTGCAAATATCTTTGCATATTATAAACTTCTGCAATGGTATTTGAAATTGGGGTACCTGTCAGAAAATAAACTCCCTTTCCCTCATTTTGCCTTTGTAAATATCTACATTTTACAAACAAATCAAGTGCCTTGGCTGAACCTGCCATATTTCCAAGCCCTGAAACATTCATGGAACTCGAAAAGCTTAGATTTTTAAACTCATGGGCTTCGTCCACAAATAAAGCGTCAACTCCCAAATCTGAAAAGTCAACTCCCCTGTCCTTTTCATTATTTTGCTCCAAAAGTTTTTTAAAACGTTCATTCATGTGTTCTTTTTGCTTTTCAAGCTGTTTAACTGTGCTTTTATTGGCATTTTGAGCTTTGGCATTTTCAAGGGCGTCAATCACGGCGTCAATTTGTTCTTGTAAAATTTCTGTTTGAATATCCTTGGGCATATCAATTTTTTTAAAGGAGGAATGAGCCACAATTACTGCGTCCCAGTTGCCTGTTGCCACTTTTCCAAAAAACCTTTCTCGATTTTCCTTTAAAAAATCTGATTTTTCGGCTACTAAAATATTGGCATCGGGATACAAACGATAAAATTCATCACGCCATTGATAAACCAAATGATTTGGCACAACTACCATGGGTTTTTTATTAAATCCCATTCTTTTTGACTCTTTTATTGTTGCAATTGCGGCTAAGGTCTTTCCTGCTCCGACAACATGGTCAAAAAGTGCCGTTCCCTCTTGAATTGAACGCCAAACCACATCTTTTTGATGTTGGCGAAGTTTTACATTATTGCTTGCTCCCAAAAGTTCAATGTGCGAACCGTCATAATGGGGCGTGACATGGGTATTAAATCTGTCATTGTAAATTTTTGTCAAATTTCCACGGCGGTCATCATTTTCCCATATCCAATCAGAAAAAGCTTGCTGAATTTCTTCAGCTTTTTGCAAGGCAACGTCAGTTGCTTCTTGATCTATTTTCATTATGGGCTTGTTGTTTGTGTCTCGTCCGACTTCCTTTTCAACTTTAATGGTGCGATTGGTCAAAATGGATTTAATCAGCTCTTCAGCAGGATATTCAGGCGTTCCCCAAACTGCTTTATTGATTGTATTATCATAAATAGATAATTTTACTTCCCATTTTCCAAGCACAGGCAAATAATTTAATTGTCTGCCATAAATATTTACACCACCGATTTTCTCATCAATAAAATCAGATAACACCTCTGATGGTAACCAAGTTGAACCAAATTTTACGCCAATATCAACGGCTTCAATATCCTTTGGAATAACATCTGTTAAGGCGTAGACATTTTTTTGATATTCGGGATTATTTTCGGCATAAGCTTTGGCAATTCTTAGTTTTTCTTTGACATTTCCAACTAAATACTTGTCCTTGATTTCCCACTCTCTGCTTTGTGGATTTTTAAATATTAAATTATCTTGTTGAAGTTCTGCTTGAACTTCTTCCGTAGAACGATTGAGTAGCCCTGCAATTCGCTCAAAATTAATTTTACCGCTTTCTCTGAGGGAAATGGATAAGGCGTCAAGAGCATTTTCCGCAGTTTGAGCCGGCTGAACATATTCAAGCACACGTTTTGAAAAAATTGTTGCCTTTGTGGCACTTGGTGGGCGATACTCTTTGCCTGATTTTTGGGCAAATTCCTTGGATATGCCTTTATCAAAATTTGTTTCAAGGGATTGAACCAAGGAAGATTCGGGGTCGTCCTTAAATAAAGAACGATTGGTTTGAGAATTTAAATGTCCAAACTTTTTCAAAAAATGGTCATATTTGATGTTTAACTGCTGTCTCTGCTTCTCAATGTCATTATCGGGAGCATTTGATTTTTCTAAATTGAGCAAATTTCTAAGGCTGTCCCTAATTTCAATCATGCCATTAATTCTTTGAAAGGCTGTATCGTTTTTAAATTTTACAGGGACAAGAATATCTTGTAATAATTTATCTTTTTGTTTGGTATAAACCTTTTTTTGGGCTTGATTTACAAGAAATGAATCTTGTTTTAACGATTTATAATAATCTGAAGTAATTAGTTTTTTTTCAAACTCATTTTGCTGTTCTTTTTGATTATTTTCAACAATATTTATGTCAAAAACATTGCGTGGCAATGCTTGAACTGCATTTAAAATACCCATTTCAAGAATATAATTTTCAGGTGCAACACATCTTAATTCATCGGCAAATTGCCCTCTGACATATTCCATTTTTCCAAGTATTTGTTCGGGATTATTGATAAAATATTCATTAATATAGGCAGGTTTTTCTTGTTCTGTTTGATTGTCATAAACAAATTTTGCTTCTAACTTTATCCAATCATGCCCTTTTTTTATGCCTTGTTCTTTTTCAAGTTTTGTCTTTTTTTGCAAAAAAATAATATCTGTTGTTACATCGGTTAAGGCATTTTCTTTAAAAGCCGTATGTGGCAAACGGATTGCCCCTAAAAAATGATTTTTATCAGCCAAATATTCACGATGTTCAGAATTATGAGCTTCTAAAAAGTAACGAGAAACAACAAAAGCCCCTACCCCACCATCTTTAACACAATCCATTGATTTTGCTATGAAATAGTTGTGAATAGAAAAGTTATTGAGTTGAGGAAAATTTTTGTCAAAAAGTTTTTGATTACCAAAGGGAGGATTGCCGATTGCCACATCAAAAATAGAATTACCAAAATTTACATCTTGATAGCTTGCCTTAAGATTATGTTCATTTGGATAAAGATAATTGAGGATTTTTGCGGAAATGGGGTCTTGTTCGACTGTGTAAAATTTTGCATTAAAAGTGTCGGGTTTTAAGCCAATAAAGTTGCCTGTTCCTGCCGATGGCTCAAGGATTTTAAGGCTTTCAGTAGCCTTATTTACGCCAAGTCTGGCTAATCCTTGATACATTCCTGTGATTACAGTTTCAGATGTAAAATGAGCATCTTGAGTGGAACGGCGAGCTTTTTCATAGTCGTCTTGGGTAAGGAGTTCTTTTAATTCTGTGAACTCCTTTTCCCAAGTTGAATTTTCTTTATCAAATACTTGAGGTAATCCGCCCCAGCCCACATATTTAGCCAAGATTTGCTGTTCTTCTGTTGTGGCATTTCGTTCTTGATTGTCCAAGGTATTTAATAATTTTATGGCATTAATATTGTCTTGAAATTTGGCTTTTGCACCGCCCTTGCCAAGATTATCGGCTTCGGTGATTTTGTAATTATTTTTAGCAATTACTTCATTATTTTCTTTTATTTCATTATTTTCAGCCAAGGAATTAAGATATTCATTATAAATTTCAATATCTTTTTGCTTTGGAGCAAAGCCATTTTCAATGGGAGGATAATTTAAAGTTCCGTGTCTATCCCCATCTTTTGGAAGATTTCCCACTTGGAGAAGCCGTCCATCTCCATGTCGTAATACTCCTCCGACAGTTCCGCTGTCTCTTCCAGTTTCCATTGATTTGTCAGGCGTTGTATCAAAAAGAGAACCCCAGACTTCTCGAGAGCCAGTAGTTTTTCTGGACTGTTTAACGCCCATCGATCCAGTATTTTTGCGTGCAGAGGTGTTCGCCCCTCTATGCTGTACAGTTGATTGATTGTTTCTTGTGAGACTATTTTGCGTGCTATTTCTAGCGGTTCGGTTGGTCTGTCCAGTGCCATATAAAAGTTCCTCCAGTAAATCATTTTCTTTTATGTTTTCTTTATCTAAGCTATCAATTTGATTTACCATTATATCAAATAAACTGCCCTGTACTTGTCTTGGGCTTACACTATTAGCCATATTATAACCTATACATAAAAATTTAATTGTTGTCTACTTTTTAATTTATATTTCTTTAAAAAATTTAAGGAAGTATTAATTTCATAAAATGAATTTTTAAAATGTAAAATAAATCAATACTTCCTTAAAAGATTACTAAACTTCTTTTTCCTCAAACTTTGGTTTTTCATCGCTTGTAGCCCAATATTTTATTTCACATTTTGGGTAAGCAGAGCAAGAAAACCAAGAAGTGCCATTTTTTGTAGGTCTTTTTAAAAGCATGCTTCCACATTCTTCACATTGAAATTCTGTTTCTTCAGGCACAACTTTTTCAAGTTCTTCAATCCATTTGACAAAGGCTTCTTCACTGACATCTGCCAAGACATACCAAGACTTTTTTTCATTATCCCATTTTGCCCCAATGGCTTTGGCTTCCTCTTTTTCACTAAAAGGTACATTTAAATAAATTCTTTCATTTTGAGTAGTTTCCATAATTTTCTCCTAAAAAGTTATAAATTCTTCCATACGAACAAGTTCGTTTTTGTTGACCAAACCAAAATATCTTGAGTCAAAACTTCCATCATTTGTGGAATAAACAAAGGCTTTACCCTTTGGAATTATTCCATCTTTTAATATGGACTTGACCTTTTCGCCCTTTGAATCCACATCATAAATACGCATTGCTATTGATACTGATTTGTGTTTTAATTTTATAAACACTTTGTTTTTATTGATTTCTACCAAATCACCCTCAAGTCCTGCCACATATTTTAGAAGTGGTTTTAAACCATTTTTGCAAACTCCATAACCCACATAAGGTTCCGCATTTATTTCTTTATTTGTTTTATCATCAAGGCAAAATTTAACCACATCACCATGTTTTAACTCTTGAATTTCACTGACTTTATATAAACCCTTTGGTAATGATGAAGTCAAATTTAAGCCGATTTTCAAATACCAAGCCAATGAAAAAAACAAACATAAAAATGTTAGAAATATAAAAATTGATTTTAGTGTCATATTAATCCTTTAAATAGTCTTCAAAGTTTAGAGTGTTAGTTGTTGATTTATTATGAAAATTTTCATTTATACGAGAAAAATATAATGAGTCTGTTACTCCTGTTGGAAAATTTTCCGATAGGTTGGGAATTTCAATTTTTGCCCTTTCCATGAAAATATTGTCCTTAAAATACAATATTTGAACGCCATAAATCGGACTTTGTCCTGCCGTAAAAATCAGCATATCCCCTGCTTTTATTACATTTCCTTGACTGTCTTTGCTTGCACTTGGAAGTCTCATACACTCATCGGGAGTGAGTAAAGCTCTTGCTGTTTCAGAAATACCTTCAGAAGTTGAGCGTCCGCTTTTGCTGTAAGAAATTGAAAGTTTTCTGTCCACAACTGTTGTTTTTCCTGTCATTTCCGATAAGATTTTAGCTGTTTCAATGGTGTTTGGAGCATAAGCAATTCTGATATGACAGTTTGCCATTAAGGAATTTTCTTTGCCGTAGGCACTGTTTAATTGTGTAATATCCTGCACAATTAAGTACATTTTGCCTCCATAACCTGCAATATAGGCAATTGCTTTTTCAATTATGGGAAGTTTTCCAAGACTGGTGAACTCGTCAAACATAAATAATAATCTATGCTTATAACCTTTTATACTTGCTCCGTCCTTAAAACTCATTTCACGGCAAACTCTTCTGATTATCATGTCTAAGATTAATCTGATAAGCGGACGCACTCGATCAATGCTTGCAGGACTAAGCACAAAATAAAGGCTGATTGGCACTTCATAATTCATCAAATCGGCAATTTTAAAATCACTTTTGGAAGTATTTAAATTGATAATGGGGTCTTTATAAAGTGACATGTTTACAAGGGCTGATGATAAAACGCCACTTGCTTCTGTGTCTGCCTTGCTTTGCATTTCCATGGCACTGGAAGCAATAAAAGCATGAATTTCTTGCCCAACTTGTTGAGATACATTTTTATCCAAGGTTTTTAATATTTCACCATGGTCAATTTGCACCATTTCTTGCAAAAGAGATTTTATGCCCTGTTCATAATTATATCCCGACATCATTAAGGCTAAGTCCTGCAAGGTTGCAGAGCGATTTTCCTTGGCTTGCACCATAACACAACAATGTAGAATAACACCGCTAAAAAAAGCAAATGCTGCTTTTGTCCAGTGATCGGGCAAGCCCTTGCCGTCAGAATCAATAATCATCAAAGCCATGTTTTGCACGTCCTGCACGGCATAAAGAGAAAAAAGTCTAATTTCTTCAATAGGATTGAACATACAAGCAGAACCACTTGTGTCAGTCGGGTCAAATCGTAAAACTTTCTGCCCCAGTGATTTACGATACCCCGAAGTTAACGCCCAGTTTTCCCCCTTAATATCAAGAATAATGCTTGATTCTTGCCAAGATAAAAGGGTAGGTAAAATAAGCCCCACACCTTTACCCGAGCGAGTGGGAGCAAAACATAAAAGATGTTCTGCACCATTATGACGCAAGTATTTTACTTCTTTATTGTTTTTGCTTTGCCAAGCCCCAACATAAACGCCTTGCCCCTCAAAATATCCCATTTGCTTAATCTCCTTTTCAGTTGCCCACTTGGCTGAGCCATGCAGTTTTTTATTGCCTTTGGGACGCAAACAAAATAGCATAATTCCAATGAAAACAGCTTGAGGGATTAAGAATGACAATTGCCCAAGCTGAACACCTTTTGCCAAAATATGTTGAGCATTTGTAAAATTCCAAACAAATATTTTCCAAAAAGGATAAATTGGTCTTTCAAAAAGAATGACTAAAGATTGCCCCAAAGCCTTTTGATAATTTAACTGATGGGCAACATATTGAGTTGCAATTTGCATGGCAATTATGGCTGATAAAAGCATAAAAACTGCATAAATTACAAACAATAAATGTTTTTTGTTCTTAGTTCTGAGTCCATATTCCATACTATCTCCAAGCCGTGTATGGACTTTCAAAAACCAAGTCTTTGGTAAGTACAATATTAAATTGATAGCCTGTCCGAACTTCAAGTGTCGGTTTAATGTTTAAGTTTTTCTCAAGTAAATTGGCACTTGTTTCGCCTAGTTGCTGTGCAAGTGAACTTGTCATTTGAGATTGTAAGGAATTTTCATTTTCAGAACTTGAACCGTCAACCGCATACGCCGTTCCGCCAACAATTAATGACATTAAAATTGCTGAACTAAATGTCCTAAAATAATGATTATTTACCCTGTCTTTAAAGCCTGAACTTCCTCCCATGTCCGCACCCGGCATGGCAGGGAGCGTTAGTGATGAACCATCGGGAAAAATTATTCTGTTCCATGAAACCAAAACCCTATTTTGTCCATAAATGATTTCACTGTCATAAGTTCCGAAAAGCTTTGCTCCTTGTGGAATTAAAAGGTTTTGTCCTGTTGTGCTGTCAAAAATATGCTGAGAAACTTGGGCAATGATATTTCCTGCCAAATCTGAATTGATTTCTGTAATCATTACAGCAGGAATGACTGAACCAGTTTTTATTTCAAAATCATTTCCCTTTGTTCTTTTTTCAGCTAAAATCCAAGAATTTTCTTCATTTGTTTGGTTTTGTGATTGTTCTTCAATCTGTTGATTATGTGTTTGTTTCTCATTCTTAAACTGTTTTGAAATAATCGGAGATTTTAAGGCAGACAAAAAATCTTGCGTTCTGATTTTTTTTATTTGTTCAAGTTCTTCATTTTTCTTATCTTCTTTATGTTCAGGAGGATTATCTCTTATAATTACAATTGGTTGAACTTCTTCTTTCTTCTCAATATTGTTTTGTGGACTGACAATTCCTGAAATTTGCTCATCTTTTTCACCAAGCGGAGTTGCAAGTCCGC
>CAYJGE010000052.1:0-18483 GCA_964369835.1 uncultured Mailhella sp. | reverse complement strand
GCTTCACTTCGCTTTAAATATTCTTTCTAATGATCAGAAAGTCACACTACTTTAGGCACTTGAAACAAAAAAAACTCATTTTTGCTCTCATTTAAGCGTGCAAAGTTGCTATTTCTGAGCCTATGAAATAAAGTCTGTAAATTGAGTTTTTATAAGTTTTATAAAAATTTCAATTTAATTAGCATTTCTTTGCAACAAAATAGTGCTTATTCTTGGTTTTTTGTCATGTTTATTACGTAAATCCTTGATTAGACCTCTGCATTACGCAGAGGTCTAAATTATTTGAGTTGTCAGTTTATTTCTTGATGATTATTGCTACTCCAACTAAATAATGAATAAAATATTTCTTACTATGGATATTGAACATTTGCATTAAATACTGTTGTGCCATATTTACCCACAGACTAACTATTGTCGACGCAACTCTTATAAATGCTGCATCTTCCACAAAAAATGAGCAAAAAGAGCGAGATCCAGAAATGCACTCCACAAAAAAAGGTGATCAATATTATTTCGGCATGAAGTGTCATATCGGTGTTGATGCGGTAAGCGGTTATGTTCACACCCTCGAAACGACGGCTGCAAATGTGCATGATATTGTAATAACACACAAACTTATTCGAGATGACGACACGGTTGTCTATGGAGATTCGGGCTATATCGGAATAGAAAAACGAGAAGAAATTGCTAATAATGAGAGGCTGTCCCAAATTGATTATCGCATAAACCGCCGTTTTAATAGTGTTCAAAAAATCCCTGCACCTTACCCTAATTGGGAAAAAGACATCGAAAAACGAAAATCCTCTATTCGCAGTAAAGTTGAACACCCATTTCTAATTGTAAAACGTTTTTTTGGCTATAATAAGGCAATCTATAAAGGATTAATGAAAAATACTAACCGCTTGTATGCACTTTTTGCCAGTGCAAATGTTCTTATGTTCGCCCGTTCTGGACGAATGAGATGTATGTCCTAGGATAATTGCGTCCATTTTTCATGGATGCACCTAAAATTGACTCAATTTTAGGTGTTTTTAAGGAAAATTTACGTAAAAAATCCTAAAAATAACCAAATTTTATTTTTTTTTAAAAATTAAAATTTGAACAACAGATATTTTGCTTATTAATCAGTGTTTCCTTAAAAATCAAAAGACAAGTTTAAATTCCCGCCGTGCATAACTTGATTATCTCCATACTCTCCATTATATTTTAAGCTAATATATACATGACCAAAATTATATCCAAGTCCAATATCAGCAAGGAAGGTTGTATTATCGGAAGTTGCACTTGCAGTATATCTATTACCAAGTGTGCGGAATTTGCTTTCAATATCGTCAGCGGTTAAACTCTGACGCACACCGACACCAACATTTAAGGCAATACCGCTATTTTCTGTTAAATCCCACTCGCCTTTGGCATTTATATTCACATTACCAAATAGATTTGAATAGGAGTTATCATTATAATCAATATCATACGCAGGTATATGGGCACCTGCTATATGCCAATTAATATCGTAAGCGTCAGTATGCATTGTTAAATAGCTTAAGCCAATCTCAGGCATAATGCTAAAGTTATCACTAAATTTAAACACATAACCGGAATTGAGGGCAAGGTATAGTGATTTGCTATTGTAATCAGTATCGGCATAAAGATATGGATTAGTATAACTAGAATAATCATTGCTAGTCTGGGTAAATGCTCCTGTTACTTGAGCTGATACATACCATTCAGGCATAATATTATAGTGCGCATGCACTCCCAAGGCAAATGAGGTGGAGGAATTTTCCATATCCATAATATCGGCATCATAATTGCTATGATTAAAATCTAAATGCATACCAAAGGAAAAACTGTCGTTTACATGATAATTGATACCGCCTATAACGCCCGTACTATGACCATCAAAATTATATTTGCTATTATCAGTGAGATTAAAGTAAGGAGTTAAGAATGCAGTCCATTTGTTTTCTTCTTCAATTGATGAGCCTGATGCAGAACCTGTTTCAGATGTTAATTCTGCATAAATAGCATTATAATATGTTTGTAATAAATGCCTTGCTATGTTGCTCATCTGCCCTTGAACTAAAGTTATATTTTGAACGGTAGGAATAGCCCCGGGTACAGTATCTTCATTTACATTTGCATCAATCCTAACAGTTGCGCTTAGAGGATTAGCACCATCGGTAAGTGTTGCAGTCAAAAATGGAACTTCGGTTACTGCTTCTGCTATTGTACCTGTAACATTTTCGGCTGCTGGACGACCAATGTTACCACCGACACTGTGACTACTATCAGCAACAGCAATCATATCACTAACATTATAAAGCTTGCCAAGCTCTACACCTTGGGCAGTAACTTGTGGGCGTAAAATGAGGCTTGTGTCTTTGAAGTTGATTTGCTCATAATAATATATTCCAAAAACTGTATCGGCAATACCATTACGAACATCCGGAATCACAATCCAAGGTTGAAGAGTGGTCGCAAAGGTTTCAACTATATAGCTATCATCGCCATATACTTCAAACGCATGAGATGACACACGCGTAATCACTGAGTCTGAAGTGCCTTCTGTTGCTGTGGCATTAATAATCCCATAGTTATTGACGATATGCTCACCCTCATAATCTACAACTTTAACATGCATACCGTAGGCGAAACCATGGGCTACAGAGCTATCACCACCAGTAGCTGCTCCGCCTTTTGCAGTAACAGTAATATGACCTAAATTTGTTAGTCTGTGACTTCCATTACCAAAAATACTCATACCGTAAGCGTAGGCACCGGCGTAGGCATTCTCTTCAACGAGATCTCTTTCGGAATGAGCAGTAGCTGTTCCGCCTTGTGCTGTAACATTAATGTCACCTGAATTTGTTAGGTTGTGATTTCCTTCTCCATAAGCAGACATACCGTAAGCGTAGGCTCTGGCGTTAGCATAGGCATTGTGATTTCCGCGGGATTGAGCATTAGCTGTTTCGCCTTGTGCGTTCACCGTAATATCCCTTGAATTTGTTAGGTTGTGATTTCCTTCTCCATAAGCAGACATACCGTAAGCGTAGGCGCTGGCGTAGGCTTCGACGTTGGCGTTGGAGGCTTGAGCATTAGCTATTCCGCCTTGTGCTGTAATAATAATATCCCCTGAATTTGTTAGAGTGTGACTACCTTCTCCATCAGCATGCATACCATAGGCATAGACACGAGCGTAGACTGTGGTGTCACCATTTGTGATGGGGTTTATATAACTTATATTTATATTTCCCGTATTTGTAAAAATATAATCTATACTGCCACTAGTGTGACTTCCATACATGCCGGCAACAGAGTCATTTGGACTAAAGTTCTCAAAAAAGTACCCACCTAAAATATCTCCATTATTTATAAGTGTAGAATCACCTGGAGAAGCAACGAAGCCATTTGAGGTGATGGTGGTATCATTGGTTTTGGCATTGGCAACATCAACAAGCATGGGACAAAGCAAAAGCCCCGAAGCTAGGATTAATGAACCTATGTTATTTAAGATATTACATTTTTTTAATACTGCCTTATAACGCTTGATGAGATTGCCTATGACATTTCTTGTTTGCATTGGGGTATCCTCTTGGGTAGATATTTCTATACTTGTTTGGAATTTTATACACCAGGGCATTTTTGGAAAAGAATTATCCTGAATGCCATAATCACTTCATTGGAGTATAGTTAGATTGAAGTGCAAAAAGCAAGAATAGAAGTGGCTTTCCTCTTCGTTAAATGATTGCTTTTTGAAAGTTCTATAGGGTAGGCAGGTTTAATTTTTATTGAAACTGCCCTAGCACCTTGCTTTACCTAAAAATGCGAGTATGATTTTTCTTAATTATACATACTAACACAAATATATTTTGTCAAATATATTTTGTCAAATAAATTTTATATCGAAATATTTAGACAAATCAAGGAACTAGCAGTGAAGTATAACTTTTAAGGAAGCACTGATTAATTCTGTAAACAGAATTAATCAGAAAGGCACACTGCCTTTATTCGCCCCATGTTCCATGGGGGACGCAAAAAACATTTTGCTCTCATTCGGCTTGCCTGCCGACAGGTCGGCGTGTAAAATAGCCATTTCATGTCTATTTTTTAAGGGAACGTTTTTGAAATTTTCATAGAAATTTAAATTTCGATTTAATCAGCGTTTCCTTAAAAATGTCTCATGAAAAATATCTCTAAAAGCAACATATAGTATTTAAAGTTGGCATCACTAATATCGACTTTTTGAAAACACACTTGCTATGGCACTTAACAGTGCAATAAAATTGCACTTATGCCTACGCAGTGATCGCCTGCTATTGCAGTCAATGATATTAATTTCAACTAAAATTAATATCAAAAGCAATATTGCTTCACTTGATAGTTATTTAAGTTTTAGTTTACTTTTATAAAAATTAGTTTTCAGATTAAAATTTATGGAGGAATTATGTTAAACAATTATGAAGCCTCAGATCAAATTTCTTTTGTTTCAGCTCAGACAATGCCACTTGCCTTGGGTGTACACTTAGTAAAACCAAGAATGTTACATTTAATTCAAACAAAAGAGATGAAAGAAGTCACAAAACATTTGGCAAATTATTTTAATAAAAGAAATATCAAATTTACTGTTTACCCTATTAATTCCATGGAAAAAAGTGAAATAGAGGATATTTTAGAACAAATTTTAAAAAATTGTAATGGTAAGATAAATTTTAATATTACCAACGGCACTAAACTTCAAACCATTGCATCAACAGAATGGCTTTTTGGTTATCCTCATATTTCAACAATTTATATTGATACTCAAAACAATAAAGTGGTTTGCCTTTTTTGTATTTTTTATCTGTAAGACTAAGATGTCAAATAAAATCAGTATACAAAAAGGTAATGCATAAGAAATGAAATGGCAACATTTTTTTAGACAGTTTTTAATCTAGCTCATGTCATTTCGGTTTGATATGTATGAAGTAGGTTGATTGTTACTTGAAATTAGTTTTTTCTTGATATATTATGGTGTATAGACAAAACTATATATTTGAATCTCTAAATTTAACTGGTTCTAACTATTTTTTTATATTCACTGAATAGTTAGTGGAACAATAATATTGATTTTTGCCTTGCCCTATTCTTATGATATATCCTTTTTCCGATAATGATTTTAAATAATTAATTGCCATGGTTTGGGAAATGTTTAAGGCATTTTCAACATCTTTGCGGGTAATGTGTTTTTGTTTTTCAAATAATTTGACTATTTCTTTTTCCTTTGCAGATAAAAATTGTGAATTTTGTATAAAATAAGATGAATTATGGGAAAATTTGGTATTATAAAGAGTCATTTTAAAAGCATTATCGGTGATTTCTAATTTTGGTGCAGGGCAAATATCAGTAAAAGCATAATAACTTTCCATTATTTTTTGTATGCCTGTTCCATAGGATTCGATGAGCTTTAATCGATAAAAAATATTGGCAAGGTTTTTATTTCTTAATAAGGAAATTCCCAATAAAATATCATCCTTACATATACCTTTAACCAGTCCGCCAAGGGTAGTAAATTCAAGTCTGTCATCAAAAATAGCAATGAGCGTGCTACCGCTGAGGGCATATTCTCTATGCGTCAAGCAGTTTAGCAAGGTCTCTCTTATGGCTGTTGAAGGATATTCACGACTATCGAGACGTTTTAGACCGTCAAAACGTGATTCTGTTTTGTTGTTACGCTCAATAAGGCTGTAGCAGTCATGAAGCTGAGCAAGGAGTGAGCCTGTAAACTCATGTCTGTCTTTAAAAGTTTCTTTATTTGTGCCTTCAAAAATAGCAAGCCTGATACTTGCATTGCATTGATCGGATAATAATAAAGCTAAATTTGTATAAAGCCCATCTGTTCCTTGTAAATGTAAACTGCGAAACTGTGCCTCTTCAAGCTTGATATTTGCTTCTTTAAATTCATTTGTGAGGCTTGTAAAGGTCAAATCTTGATTGAGGGATCGGCGTTCTTCATAACTTTCCCCCGAAGATTCTTTAATCATATTCAAAATAGCTGTTTCACTTGCAGGAACAGAAGATGCACCTTGCCTTATAAACACACCTTCGGGACGTATGCCTTTGTTGGCTAAATAATACGGGGAAGCAGTTCCTTTTTGAACTATAATTTCTACCAGATCTTTCCCCTCAAGCTCCTTATGCTCGCACTTTGTGAAAAGAGAAACATCAGGTTTAATCCCCTCCCGAATGGAATCTGTCACTTGCCTGATAAGCAAGTCCGAATCATTTACACCAATAATATCACCATTATCATCAATACCAATAGTGATACTACCACCATTAGTGTTAGCAAAAGCAATAATGCTTTTTTTGATGGTTTCTGAATATTCCCTTTTATATTCAACAGTTAAGCTTTCTTTTATGACTTTATTCATAAATTATCACCTACAATTCTAATGTTATTTGCTGTCATCTTTTAATATGTGTTCTAACAGTTTTATAACAATATTCATGTCAGATGTAAAGGATATTGATTTTATAAATTAACTGTATATTCTACTCCCACCGGAGCTTATAGGCTGAACAAGGATTTAAAAAACAAACTTCAAATCCTTGTTCATGTTAATCTTTACAATATAACATCAAATAATAATTCAGCTTTTATTTCAGTCTTTGTTTTAGCCAATTGATGAAGCTTGTTTTTTCATAACCAACTTTAGAACCTATCTTTATCTTTGGTGGTCCTTCACCAAGTGAATCAAGGTTTGAAAGTGTTTTGGGTGAAATAAGTCCACCTATGGCTTTTGAGGCTATTTGTCGACTAAACACAGCAGGTAAACTTTCTTCCAAGGTTTTGATGAATGTTGGAGATCCAACACATTTGAAGGGCAAAATTTCATTTTGATTTATGGGGTTGTGATTATGATATTCAGGTCGATCAAGTCTGCTATCATATTGTGGTTCGTGGTGGTTGTGGTGATCATATCGTCTTAATTGCTGATCATTTTTATTGTGGTATGGATAGGTCATGATTTCTCCTTTATTGAAAAATTTGTATTAAATCATGAGCTTCTTTACTACTAAGTTCTTCAACTTGCTTACCATGCTTCTCAAGTACTTCTTTTTCAAGAGCTTCATAGTTACCAATGCATTCAGTAAGTAAACTAATCTGTTTGGCACTTGCTGGTTTTGAGTTGCTATGGTTGTAGTTTTTTGGTTTATTTGACAAAACATCTTTACTTTGAGCATGCATGAGCTCTTTTTGATTTATACATTCATCTGAGACATATTGCTTTTGTACTGCCAACGATGACTTGACCTTTTGCAAGTTGAGATGAGCATTTTGTCTGGCTCCTTCGATAATGAAAACAGAATCAGTACAATCCTGACTTGCTGAATTTGCAACACCAAAGGTTTTGAACCTTGTATCGTTTATAGCACATTCTGTTTCAACAATGGCTGTTAAATCATTATGTTCCATGGGAAATTGAGTAATTGTTTCTAAAATGAAATCGTTATTATTTTTCATGGTTAATTCCTTGTTAAATGTTATAAATGTATGTATACTGAGGCTATCTAAGTACATTGTAGGTTTTACATATAATAGTGTATTTTTAAATAAAAAAAGATCACCGTGAAAGATGACCTTTTTTATTTGCTATTTATTTTCTGATATGAACCTTGCTAAAATAAATCATATTTTTTTATAATCCTGTTGAAACTTGTATGATATTTAATCATCAACATCAAGGTTGTCCATTAACTCTTTGACAAAAGCAAAAGGCTTACTTAAATCTTTATTTTCTTTTATATTTTCAATTGCTTGTGTTGCTATCACATCTGACTCTCTGAAATAGACTTATTAATGCTGTGATTGTAGGTTTTGGGTGCAGATTGATTGTTTGTTTCAAATTTTGTTTCAAATGACGAAAAATGCCTGTCATTTGCCAATGAATTATCTGTTTTTTCAGTGTTATTTTGCCTATTGTGGGTGGTAATACTTGCAGTCATATTTTGAACATTTTCTAAGGCATCTTTGTTTGCTTCTTCGATTAAACTTTTAAAATTAGATTTGTCATTGCCCGTTGCAATACCAAAGGTTTTAGATTTACAATCAGAAGACGATAGTTCAGCCTCTACAATGGCTGTGAAGTTGTTGTCCTTGCATGGAAATTGATTAATGCTTGTTGCAATATAATTTTGATTTAAATTAGTCATGAGAAAACTCCTATTATAGATTTATCCAGAGCCTGAATAATGATTATTTAGGTTAATCTGGGTTTTACATATAATAGGAGTTTTTTTTATTTATAACGATTATAATGGAAGTTGTATTTTATACAGATGTTTCATTAGAATTTTATATATTGTCACTTTGCTCATGGTTCTCAGACAATTTGGTTTGATCAGTTGCATTAAGTTTATCTTCTATTTTTTCTAAATATTTTCTTATGTCAGCAATTTTTTCACTAATGTTCTTTTTATCGTCATTTTGGATACTATTCCAATTAGTTACACTAATGTTCTCCATTTGAGTAATTGTCGTAGAAAATATTTTGTCAATTTTTTTAATTGTAACTTTATTGGAATTAGTATTCTTTTTTTCGTTTCTATATTCAACTACAGTAATATTTCCATCTTTTAATCTGTTCCACAACTCTTTTTGCTCTTCATCACTTTTTTGTTTAGCAACTTCAATAAGAATCCATAGTGGTGCATTTGGTAGATTTATGGCTTCAGTACGAATTTCATCTAACAAGTTATTGATTGATAAAATTTCACTTATTCTACTAACGCTTTTACCAGTAATTTTACTTAATTCATCTAAAGTTTTTTTATCATTGTTGTCTAACTCACTTAATTCACCATCATTATCTTTTATTTTTTTCAAACACTCTGCTAATTCTAAATAATTCAAATCTTCACGTTGAATGTTCTCTATCAGGCTAAGCTTTTCATGGTTTTCAGTTATTACAATAGATAAGATTCCTTCTTCAAATTCTTTTGCTCTATTTTGTAAGTTTTCATTATTGGGATATTCATTAGACTCATCAACTATAGCTTTAATCGCTCTATATCTTCGTGCACCAGCTACAATCATATATTTTTCATTACCATCAGTACTGTCGGTTTCCATTACAGAAATTGGATGTATTAATCCTGAAATTAGAATAGAATTTTTCAAAGACTCTAATTTTTCTTTATCAAATTTTTTCCTTGGTTGATCTTTATTTTCAATTATTTTAGATAGTTCTACATTGATTACCTTCATTATCACACTCCTTTTTGGATTATTAATTATAACAGTCTATTGCAATATTGCTTGCTAGAATAAAGTTTTAACTTTCGGTTAACCGAAACTAGCTTGTACTAAATTATATATTTTATTAAAACGATTAGCAATCAATATTTAAATAAATAGATTTAAATTAAAAATAAAATTGGTTATAAAGGTAATAATGATGCTAACTGTAAATTTATTTGGAAATATATGTATAAAACTGAATTAAAAAATTAAGTATTCTGTTTGTGACTTATTTTTGATGAATGAGATATTGAAGGTACAAAAGGTTATAAAAATATATTTACTTTGGTAGTCTACTTAGACCAAAATTACGCAATCCATCTTTTTCATCTGTTTTAGTCTCTGTTTTAGCTAGATATGATACTTGATTATACACAGCTTGAACTTGTCTTGTCATTTCTTCTTCACCATCGCAATGTCGTATTTCTAAACCATTTCTGTTCATATCAACTTTACCTTGATAAAGATTGCAATGATGTACACAGCCTTGAACATTAGCATTTAAAACTCTTGCCCATTCATTTTCAACATTATGGAATACATGAGAGTATGAACATGTTTTTTGACCATCTAAAAATAGAACAACATGATAATGAGGATGACTACTTTGATTTTGTTCCATAGTCCAAAAATATTTAGGACTAAGTCCTTGACGTTGATATTGCTTTACAATGTACGCAATTGTTTCTGAAAGTTGATAGTTATTTTTTACCATAGGATAATCCTTTGGGAAATGTAAATCAAACCTGATAACCTTTGTTTTGCTATGGTTGTCAACATACCAGTCAATAAGTTTAATTAGTGGTTGTAAAATTTCTTCTCTATAATCATATTCTGTTGGTAATGTGAATTGGGAATTGATCATAATGTTTACCTCTTTTTTGTTGATGTTTATAAAATTTATATATTGAATTATTTAGATGAAGTTTATGGTTGTAACTTCTGTTTAAAACAGAGCTGTAATAAATAATATAATTTGTACGATTAGGCATTTGACAATACTTATTATATTTTATGTTAATTAAATTATTATTTTGATTTATTTTAATTGAATTTAATTTAATTGATTTGATATGAATTAATTTAATTTATTTATTTAACTTAAACTTGTTATTAATATTATTAGTATTACATAACTCCTACTGACAAACGATAAGAAACTATACTGTTATAATCAGTTTTCTTTCAAAAAACCAATCATAGATTGTATTTTATTACATATAATATTGTCTGAATTATTTTTTACATAGAGCCATGAATTAGTGCTTTAGGTCTATTCATAATTGAAAAAAATAATCACATACACTTTTATTTTTTTGATAAAAATTTTGTATAATATGCCAAATAATTTTCTCTTTGTAAGATGGCTTCCAAATCTACACTTAAATCAAAAGTTATTATTTTTTTATAAAGCTTAATTGAATATTAATAAAGCTGAATAGAAATGACTATCAACACCATCAGGGTTGCGATTCATAGATTCGTTAAAAAATTTAGATATAGATGTCCAATCAAATTTAATTTCATCTTTATTCAAAAAACTTGGCTTATGCTTGCAATTGCCTAAAACAAAATCTCCAAAACCATTTACTATTATATTTTTGTAAAATATAATAGATTTCTCCTTATTTTTTTATCAAGATATTTTTGTTTCAAATGGTAGTAAAAGAGATTTACTAAATATAAAATAATTATGCAGAAGTTTCTTAATATTTAATAATAATCCTTTTTTGAAGCAAATTAAAATTTCCAACTAGTTATTATGTTGAAATGTATTGATTTAAATTTATAAGATAAAGAAAACTAAAAAAAACACAAAAAAACGACTTGTAAAACTTATAAAAAAAATATAAAAAAAACATTATTTCTATATTTAAATAATAAATAAAGCAAACAAACATCTTTTAATTCGACTGAAATGACTTGATAAAAACATGATATTTTATTTATATCTAAAATAAACCATAAAAAAAGCTCCCATTAAGGGAGCTTAAATTTTTGAGCTATGGTAAATATTATTAAATTAGGCTATAAAAAGCACCCTTGCCTTCACCATGCTTTTCTATCTTATTACAATTTTTTAAGTTTTCTATTGCATTTCTAAATTTTGCATCGGTTAAGCCTAATGTATTAGTTATATCTTTTTTGTTAAAACTTAATTGATTTTGTTCATGCAAATAATCCAATATTTTTTTTGCATTTTCTAGAAGTGGAGGTATGGGAGATTGTATAGACTCAAGTTGCAAAATTTCACGCTCTTCAGCCATACTAATAGGTTTTATTAATTCGGTATGTGAAGGCACATCATCAATGACATCTATAGAATTTTCATTTATGAAGTCATGTAAGATTTCGCCTTCAAAATCAGTAACTGTAATTAGTTCCCATTCAGATGCATCAAGTGGAAGATGTAGCCAAAATACTTTATTTTCAAGTATAGATGCCATTTTACATGTTTTAAAGCAGAGACCAAGTGTAAGTCCTAATAATTCTGTATATTTTTTTACCATTTTGGGCCATTTTTTGCTTTCAATAATTTCAATTGATCCAATAATCACAATTTCGCTATGACTACGAATTGAAAACTCATTACTCCCCCTAGCTTTATCAGAAATAGTACTCTGTCCTTTTTTTTCACCATTATGATTTCCCAAAAAAAGACATATACCAATTTTTCTTAAATCTTCAGACCATTCATATATTGCTGTCATAGCTTTTGGTTCATACATCTTACCTGCACTTATAAGTGAAGTCAAATTATCACAAAAAATGTAACTGATATTGTTTTCCAGAGCATAGCGTTCTATTCTATCCCTGTATTCTTTGTCTAACAAGTCAAGGGATTTCCAAATATTGTCTTCTGAAGGATCTTCTTTGGAAATAACGAAAAAGGATTTTTCAAAACAATCTGCAAGTTTCATTTGGTGAATACGTTTGACAAGCTGATCAGGGATAGTTTCGCTGTCGATTAATAAGACGTTATGTTTTTTAGAAATTTCTTGGAATTTTAAAAACCCACTCCCATTAATAATCCAAGAAATGAAATAAAGTATAATGTAGCTTTTACCACCATTTTTTGGGCCTCGCAATGTAGCAATTCCATTTATGGGAAAAACATCTGTAATTACAATAGTTGTAATTGATGATTTGTCGGACATACATAGAGTAAGTTTAAAAGAAGAATGAATAGGTGTTTTAGATGGTATTGCCATAGCTATGCTTTCATTTTTTTTACTAAAAAGTCCTTTGCTAGTCCAAAATGTAACAAAGTCTTGATAAGTAAATGAATGTTTGACAATTTTTTCTACAAACATAGAAAAATTATCTACTTCTGAAAGGACTATTGCTTCATTAATTAAAAATTGCTCACCTTGATTAAGTTCATTAATGTCAATATCCTCGTAGACTTTATCAATTTTGGAATGCAAGACTAAATGCGGATAAATATTAATGCTTTTTGCACCTGCATCCATAATTTTTTTTACATATTTCTCAATATTTTCAAAAGAATTTTCACATGGAGCATTAATATAAACTATATCACGGCCAAATAAATATTCCCATTGAACAACGTCAATATTTTCTCCAAAGTGAGCTGTGATAACATATTTATCTGAAATATCAATTGATAAGCCTTTTATCGATTCATCTGCCTTAATAGCAGTTTTTACATCATAGAAAAGAAGAACTTTTGCATACGGATTTCGGTTAATAATGTTTTGATTTAATAAATAAGCGTTGGCTTTATGTTTACCTATACTTCGCTCACCATTTGCAATTGAAACAGGCACACAAAATTGATTTTCACCTTGGTCATAATGAGCGATGGAACCTATAATTTGATTACTGAATCCACAAAAATCTGTAAATTTTATAAAATGTGCCACACCTTTTGTTCCATCGTGATGTAATGTTGGAACAAAACGTAAAACTTTATTTTTTGGATCTGGGTTATATTGTTTATCAGCTTTACGATCAGTATGTTGATAAACTTCAAAAAAATTATTTACATCTAAGCCTATAATTTTAGCTGCTGTTGCTACAGCACTTTCAAAAGGAAGATTGAAAACTTCTTGAATGAGGCCAATTAACCCTGTACCTTTACGATTTTCATATCCAATGTTCCAATAAATTTCATCATTATCACAACGATAGTGTATTTTTCCATCATCTGTCACAGAATTTAAAAAATCATAAAGAATACTTTGCGGTTTACGCAATATTTCAGTATACGCAAATTGTTCAATGTATCCAGCAATAAAATATAGTACTGCCCACTGATTATCGAGCTTTTGTATATTTGACGTGTTTTCACAACCAAACATCTTTTTCAGTGATTTTGAAAATTCTTTATTAAGTAATTTTATTACTTTTTTTTCTATTTTTTTGGGATAGTCAACACAATAAGAACTATAAAAATTAATATGTTTAGACTGTTTGACATTATAAGGGGGTTGGGTGTTATGCGATGAGTAATGGTTAGGTGATATTTGTTTCATCTCAAAAATTTGACTTGATGGTGTTTCATTTATTGATGAACTTTTTGTTGTAAGAGTTATAGATGCAGTACCATTATTTTTTTTTGCATTTTTTAAAACTTCTGCAATGTTTAGATTACTATTCATAATTCCTCCATATAACAGGGATTTAATCCCTGTTATATAATTTATAATTTATTAAATTTTAGCCTTTATTGTAATGGTTAATTCCGGTATAAATTGAAGCTTTGCGTCAATTTGTTCAATATCATTTTCGTCTTCTTCACTTGTTGCATTAAGTCCAGAAATGAATCTTTCACTAAGATTTTTAAAACCATCATTTATGTTTTCCATTGTCTTAGCCTCATCAAATGAAATCTCAGTTTTGTTTAACATGGCATTTGCTTGAGGCGTTACGCCGCCTGTTTTTGATAATTCTTGAACTTCACTTTCCATGGCAGTTTTAAATTTTTCTACAATAATGTTATTAATTTCTGGCTTAAAAACATTTACTTGGTCAAACAATTGAATTTTACATTCACTATATTTATTTGGTGACTTCATAAAAAATCCTTATTAATATTTATAAATTTTACGAAATTGTAATACAGACAATAAAATATTGGATAAATAGCCACTATGTTCTGCCCTTTCTGAGGTAGAACATAGTGATGTTTTATTTTGTATTATTCATTTTTTATTTTTTTTAAAGCTTTAATACCACCGCCGAGGTAAATTTTAAGCCAAACAAGAAAAGTTTCTTTTTCATAGACAGAATTTCTACCGTTGCGTAGTGAAGGTGGTCCCAAACCAGAGCTTTGTAAATTTGCCAATGTACCAGTTGTAATACAATTACCAAGTAATTTAGGAACTTCTTTACGAGCAAAAATAGCTGGGAGGGTACAATTTAATTTCTCAATAATAGATTCTAAAAGAAATATTCTATTCATATTTAAATCCTTCCTTAGTTGTTTTTTGAATAAAGTGTCTTTTCATTGAATTTTGAAATTAAAACAACCCCAAAGTTTTTTATTTTTGTACCACAACCCCTCAAATCGAGTAGGGACTAACCGTTCGGGCTTTGCCCCTCTCACACCATACGTATGGTTTTCCGTATACAGCGATTCAATTTGTTTTAAATATTAAATTTTTAATAATAGGTTGATAGAGATATCAGCCATCTTTTTTCTAGTTTAATGTTTGTTATTATAGCGTGCATTGTAGCTATGCCACAAACAAACTGATGGCTTTTATGGCAATTTGTTATTCGATAGGTATTTCTATGAGTTGTACAAAAGCTTCTGATGAATAAATCGCCTACGCCAGCCACTCTTTTTTCAGCTCATATCTCACGATATGCACCTTGTGCATTGCCATGCGATTGGTTATGAGACCCTTCGCTCCGGACTTTCACTGGTTAATTATGCACCATACTCAGCACATCCCAAAAAAAAAGAGTATGTTTCCATACTCTTTTCAAAAAATTTCAATTTATCTAAATAAAGGGTGTTTGCAATGCTCCTTTATAAGCTTACAAACCTGTTCATAAGCTTTTTTAGGCTCATCTAAAATTTTTGTTTTCACATTATTTTGTATCCAGTCTTGTTTGGATTTTTCTTCCCACGCTTTGCGTATAATCTCAAAAGATTCTAAAATTTCTTTCTTTTCTGTTTTTTTATTGTTTTTTTTGCTATTTTTTTTGTTAAAAAAACTTGATAATAAATCAGTTGTTTCATCTTCCTTTGTAAGTAACTCATATATTCGACTTAACTTCATCTTTTCAAAATGGTGCATGTCCCAAATAAACAATCCAAGTGAGTTCCTAGCATACGAAAATTGATGATTATGTCCATTAACTAATTTATGTATACAGTCAATAAAGGTACACTCTAAATCTAATTCACTCTTATAATTAGTAATGGATTCTTTTGAATATTTATTTAATATAATTTGTTCAATTTCTTTTTCATCTTTTTCAGCAAGTACTAAAGGTAATAAAAAATATAGTTTACTGATTACCAAAGGAGAACTATACAGTATGCGGTGTTTGACAATAGTAAGTATGCTATAAATATATGATTTTATACGTTTTATATCTTTATATTTTAAATCGATTGAAAACACAACAGTATAAGTATTTTCTTTTTCAGAATGTTTTAATATATCATCACAAATATAAGTAACTGGCTCAAGCATAAGGTTTGTGCATATTTTTTCTGCTATCTTTTTGGTATCCATATTTTCTACAATTTCAACATAGCAATTTTTATAACTATTTTTAATATTTGAATTTTTTTGCAACAATTTTTTTGTTATTTCAAAAGAAACAGGAATTTCTTCAATATATTTTTTATGAAAAGGATTTTTATTTGTTGTAAATGACAAATTATTTTTATATTTTTTCATGTTATTTATAAAATAATCAAAACCTTCCCTTGAAGAATAATCGATAAGTGGTGTCTCAATAAAATATTTAAAAAAATCTTTTTCATATTTTTTATTTACAATAAGTTCTTCAATCTTATTTTTATTAAAATTATCTGAAAAATCATAATCGTCTACCCCTGTTTGAATTTCTTTGATTATTGACTCTGTATTTATATCACCCTTAATTGCTGTGGCACATCTTTCACTAAAGCCTTTTGGGAATAATAATTGATGCGGGTAAATTCCATATTTAAAAGCTTTATCAGCTAAGTTATGAAAAATTTTTATAAATTTAGTATAATAAGAATCTGCTTTATTAACAAATATAGAGTCTAAAAGATCAGAATTATAATAATTATTAAACATAAAGCGAATTTTTTTTCCATAACTATCTAAATATGTTACCGGATTAGAATTATCTATTTTATTTGTTGCAATCTCTTCTGGGAAATCAACAAATACATCAAGATGTTTAGTAAAAAACCTAATTTGATCAAAATAGTTATAAGGGTCTTCATTAGTGAGAAAAGCTCTTATACCAAACTCAAAATACCAAAAATTATATAGTTCATATTCCATTAATTGTTTGCATGCTCGCTTTATAACATCAGTTTTTTTGAATTTAAATTCACTTAATTTTCTTGGCATTATTTATTCCTTTAAAATATTTTATTAATTCATAAATAGTTATACATAAATTTTATAATCTATCTTGCATAGAAATAATCTAATATCATTCCTCCAAAATTTTAATAGCATTTCTAAGTCCTTCAGGACTTAAGTGGCTATATCGCTGTGTCATAGACATGTCTGCATGTCCCATGAGTTCTTTGACTTCATATAAGCTTACTCCGCCAGAAACAAGCCATGATGCAAATGTATGTCTTAGAGTGTGGAAACAAACTTTTTGACGTTGGTCGGTTACATTTTGATTGAAAAGCTCATCAGCTGTACGTCTAAATGTTTTTGAAACTCTTACTAATTTATTGCCATTTTCTGCAATAAAAATCAAGCAATCTTGAGAGTTATTTTCAGTTTTTTTGTTCTCCAATAATTGTTTTACTCGCTTTGTCATAAAAGCGTAACGATTAGATTTTGCTTTTGGATCTCGGATAAGTATTGTTGATTGCTCAAAATCACAATCACCCCAAGTAATTGAGGCTATTTCACCAAACCTTAATCCACAATCTAGAGATATTATAGAAATTTCATAAGTTTTATCAGAACTATTTTTTAATGATGAAAGTAAAATACTAGCTTCTTCTTTTGACAGGAAACGCTGACGCTTATTGTCTTTTTTAGGTAATTGCACAAGTTTTGTTGGTGATAATCCTGTTACTAATCCTTCCTTTGAGGCCATTGTCCACACTTGAGAAATTACAGCCATAGCATACTTTATTGATGCTGGAGACATTTCTTTCTTGATCATCAAATTTTTTATTTCCATCAATTCTTGAACAGATAGAAGGTACAATATTGTATTTTTGATAATTGGTGCAATCCATTTAATCCACAAAGCATTTTCTGCATCTAAACTTCCTTTGGATTTATGTGATTGGTTTTTCCAATACACATTTTTCCAATATTCTCCAAAAGTAATTGATTTTGCTTTTTCTAGATTCTCCTGTGATTCTTTATTCTTTTTTTCTAATTGCCTTTCGAGTTTTTGCTCAGCTAAAGTTTGAGCTCCAGACCCACTACGATGAGCTTCGCGAAGCTCTGCTAACTTGATCCTAGCTTTTTCTAATGTAACTCCCTCAGAAGCCCATCCTAGGGCTTCTTGATTCATTTTTCCATTAGCTGAATAGCGAAGAACATAATAACGATCAAATTTTTTTCCATGCTTTCGCTCAGGATGTTCTTTATAGCGAATCCCCTTTTCAAGGGTAACCCATTTTTGACGACTTGACATATTACACCTCTTTACAGTAAAAAAAAGTTGTGCCAGTTTTGTGCCACTTTTTTCAGTGAAATGTCAAGTACTATTGTGAAGCAATGTTAATCTTTTTTTATTTATTTCATTGAATTTATTTATAAAAAATATTAATAATAATTCATAGTCTATCATAAGAAATTTGAATGGCATTCAAGAGGCCAAGAGTTCAATTCTCTTCAGCTCCACCATATATTTCAAGGGTTTACGGGTAAAAACTGTAAACCCTTTTTCTGTATTTAATGCTCCATGACCCATATATGACCCAAACTTTACGGTGCATACTGTTTTTGTCGTGCATTTCGTTCGTAACCATCCAATAAGCCCCATCTTTTCATAACTTTTATTTTTCATTATGCTTC